>CABMII010000034.1 GCA_902386255.1 uncultured archaeon | reverse complement strand
TTACAAAAATAAATGCAAAAGAGTCTCATTTTTCGTTTTGTGATGGAAAATAGAAGTATTTGATTTGAGGTTAAATAGAGTATTCAGAGTAGCTTGTTCGGAACTAAGCTAACTCGGAAGTACTGTACTGACACAAGAGTATATCGGTCTTCCAAGAGAATTTGCTGCCTCAGTGATGCCAAGATTTTCTTTTGTGCGAGAGGGAGTGATGCAAAGTATGACTAAAATAGACCCGACATGGTACGGAAAGATAGTTGTAGCCATTGCAAATCATTCAAATGACCATTTTCCATTGAAAAAAGGCCAGGCTTTTTGCACTTTTGTAATCCACCGGTTGGATAAGCCAGTTTCGAAGATTTTGAGTTCTGAAGAAGTGCCAGCGTTAGGTAAGGAGTCTATAGAGTTCTTCTTGAGTAAAAAGGAGAAGTAGCCAGCTTTTCTATATCAGCACATATCAGATTCAAGGAATTCAATCTGGTGTGGCCTCTTCTATTTGACTATAAAGGAGCGGAGCCTAGTTCAATCAAAAGGTTTAAAGACAAAGACTTTTAAGACTTGCAATCTGGTTTAGCTCGTGTGAAATCTCGATACCTATGAAACAGCATTACCCGACAACCACCCATACATTGCCAATATTCACTGCAACTTCGGCACTTTAGAGGCGGATTAGAATGGAAATACCTAAAGAATTGAAACATTGGAGAACCTTTCCACAAATCCGCCAAGTCATGCGTTCTAATATTTCCTCCTGAAAATGCTTGCAACCCCGATGAGGCAGTACATGGAAAAACTTCCCCGAATGCATCTATATGCATGCGGTTTTCTGCAGCTAGACAAGTCTGATGACCATGTAACTCACCAAGTTGTGGGTAATCTTGTCGAGTACAGAAACCTACATCGATATCAATGTCCAGCCTTTCCCCAATTATCATAAGCTCAGAAGTCAACCATCTTCTGTCCTTGAGATTAAGTGAAATGTCATCGAACGACTCTTGAGCTCTTCCAGTTGGTGAAAGCGAAAGAAGCCGGAATTTGCTACATCCCATTTGATAAGCCGTCTCTATGATTTGTGTTGTTTCTTTATAGTTTGATTTCATTGGAACTAGGTAGGTTCTGACATTTCCATGTTTATTAAGAAGGGCTTTCAAGCCTTTTTCAGTTGCTTTCTGAGAACCATTTACAGAGGTAATTTTATCGTGTGTCTGAGCCAGTGCCCCAAAGATAGTAATACTTGTCTCATCAACCAATTCTGCTAATAATGAAGCATCTTTTGACGTTAGCAACGTTCCAGTTGTGTGAATGTGGGTTTTCAAATCTAAATCTTGCTTGCAATAGGCAAGCAACCGCATCAGCTTGTCTTTACGGATTAATGGCTCGCCTCCGGTGAAACCAACATTTTCCAGCCCTAACGAAACGGCTTTGTCAAGTACAATCTTAATTTCCGAAAAACTCATTTCTCTGCCTTTGGTATTCGACTTTGCTGAACAGTGAACACAAGAGAGGTTGCATCGTTTTGTTATTTCAATATCCATGTGTTCGAGTTTATTTTTGAAAGAAGACACCCAGATCATCCTCCTAGGTCTTTTGCTCATTTAACATCTTTTGCAGTTTGTTTGGTTGTAAGCGAATTGCTATGACTTCTTTAGTTTCATAACGCGCGCCGCATCATTCCAGTTAAAGCCATTCGATTTTCCCCTATAGATCTGACTATATTTCTCCAAAGTCAGTTGCTCTACACGCTTAATTTCCAAAAGATAAGTTGGGGTTGCATCTGGAGTTTCATTTATCAGTAATTCGAGACTGTTAGCTATTTCCGTAGGAAGATATTTCCAGCATCTAAAGAATCTAGCTATTTTGTACCCATCTAAATAAGATTCCAAATCCTGCAGAGGAAAACCTGGAGACACAAACCTCCCATATTTGGCCGCGATCATATAATCCCCATCATCCAATTTATAATACCAACCTGTGTGATAATAACCTGTAAGAACTCGAATTCCACTTCGTCTTTTAGTACAAAAGAATATGAATCTGATTCCATTATCCACAATGCTTTTTCTCATTGGTTCGTCACAGAAGCTGAAAAGTCCGTGTGTTAATGTTTCAAAATTAGGATCTGCTTTTGGATCATTTATATTCGACACATCCCTAATTGGCACAATAGAGTTGGGATCGCTATAATAGTAACAAAATGTAGCCCCCCAATCGCTCGCTTTATGTTTGATAGGAGTCCATGGTGGATTTGGCGGACTAAGAACTTGAGGCGAGTTATAAGATTTTATTTCTCTGGAGCGAACGGAGCTTATCAAGGATATCCACCACTATGTGCTCAACGAATACAGTTGCTTGGTTTCACTGAGCGTTTAGGAGGAGGTTCTAAGTTAGGACGACCTGCTATGAGAGCTGATCTTTCCATTGCATCTATGATTGAATCCTGTGTAAAACTCATCGCCCAAGAAGCATTTTTTCCATAAAGTGCATCTGGTGTTTTATACGATTTATCAATTTTAACAGCAATCAATTTTAAGCCTAATTTATTTGCATTTTCAATTTCCCAAGACACCCATTTACTATTATGAGTATGTTCTCCTATAATTATCAGACAATATGTCGAATCATTCATTTTACTTGTGATTCCTGCTTTAATTCGAGATGCTTCATCGCTATCAATTTTTTCGGTAACTGATTGGTCATTAAAACTGAAATCAAAATTTGGATTGGCATCCCACGCTTCAAGCAACAGCTTATAATGTTTGTCGTTATCATAATCAAAACTTACAAAAACCTTTTTTTTTGCCATTCAAGTCACTTCATTTTATCCATTTTACAGTATTTATTTCGATTCATTTTGTTCTTTTGACAATATTTCTGATTTATGTAACTTTAATCTCAATATAGCTTTTAATATAGAAGCAACAATCATATATTCTTCAGTATTAATATACTTTACCAATGTATAGTGAAAGTAATATTTAACCGTTCTAGACCAGCATTGCTCTGGTGGTGTAATTCTTGGATTTTCCCTGTTTGAGGCTTTATCAGGTACATTGAAAAGAGTTACCAACGGTTTTAGGTAGGCTTTGGTAATTGCCTTACTAAATTGTTACATAATAAAATGCTTTAAATATAAGTGAAACAGTCATATATATCCAATGGTTGAAAAAGGGGATTTTGATAAATATCTTATAGAAAGATATAATAGACAAGTTAAATGGTATGATGAGAAATCTATACTTAATAAAAAATTGGCTGATATATTCCAGATATCAATTATTTTCCTTGCAGCAATTACACCGGTTTTAGCTGCATTAGAACTGAAGTGGCCAACGATAGTATCATCTTCATTGATAGCAGCTGTAAGTGGCATATTTAGATATTGCAAATTTGATGAATTATGGCATAATTATCGAACAATATGCGAAACCTTAAGGAAAGAAAAGAATTTTTACGACTTTAAGATGAATGACTATGAAGATGCAAACAACCCAGAAAAGGTCTTCATTGAAAGAGTCGAACACTTCATCTCTCAAGAAAATACAGAATGGTTTTCAATAGTTAAGAAACAAAAAATTGAAATGACCTAGAAATAATACGAATCAGCCACACGGGGTTTTATTTTTCATAAGTTTACTTGCTTTCTATAGTAATGCTCAGGCGCCGGGTTTATTTCTTTTAACAACTTACCAAATTGGTGTCATTCTAATAATCTTTTCCAAGCCCTTCAAGTCTCTTTTCAATTCTCTTTCCTGGATCAACTATAAGTGAAAAATAGGATATATCCGTTCCTTTAATTATGTTTTCGATAACTGTGACGAGCATTTTTCGATTTTCTTCTTGATTATTTGATGAATATCGTCCGACATTATTTAGAAAAAGATACTTCTCCGACCTCAATTGTTCAGCTACAAGACGAAATTTTTCCCACTTTGCTCCGTAATTTTGGAATTCTTCTATCTGATAGGTTGCAAGTACAATCGTAGACAATACTAAAGCGATTATGCCCATAATTATCTTAAAATCCTCAGTTACAGTAAAAGCTAGAGCTATTGTCATAGTTGTAAGAATGTTGCAAGCAATTGCGGTAGATTTAAAAAATTTATACTTCTTTTGATTTTTAATAGCGCTTTTATCGAAATACTCTATCTGATCGTCAACCCGATTATTTATGTAATCGAAGTCATTTTCATTCATGTTTTTTATTCCATTATATGATTCTAATAAATTTATCCTTTCTTCTTTTTAAAGTTTATCTAATTTATCTAAACTAACAATTATTAAAGCCCTGTACAAGTCTACATTTTACTTTTGTACGATTTTCGCTACCTCTTTAGCTGCCGAAACAGGCGAACTTTCACGCAAGTATTGATAAGGTAAAGTTATTTGTTCTGATCTTATATCATCAATAACAATAGGAATAAATTTCTTATTATCTGCTACCGCAACACCCAATTCAAAAAATACCCATGGACTTTTAACACTGTTTGCACTTAGCAAGACTACTATAGTATTACTTGCCCGAATTGCTTTAATCTGCTCCTTATTAGTGATTTTCCCCAATGCAATAAAATCAAACCCGACATCAATTCCTTCATTCTCTAAGGCATTTGCAAACTGTTCCGCCCACGACCTATCATTATAAGAATATGACAAAAAAATCTTAGTTTTCATTTTATCACCCCTTTATTGAGATCATCGATGCGCTTCTCAAGCTGGTCAAAATATTGCTCAATATCATTAATATTAATAATGTCTCTTTTCTTTAAAAAAACTGGCGCATTAGGACGAGACTGAAATTCTGAAAGCGATACCCCATATAGTACGATAATTATTGGAATTTTTCGTATCCAAGCTGCACCTATCTCTGCCCATACGTATGGCCTTTCAAATGACCATGGTGTAAATAAAACTAATAATTCATCAGCCTTACCTAGAGACTCGAGAATATGCTCTTCAAACTCAGATCCTATGTCAATATTCGCTTCATCCAAGAACGAGGTAGCTTTGCGTGAAGATATTTCTCTCGCAATCTGTTTGGCTACCCACGCATCTTGACCCGAATGACTAACAAATACCAATTTTTCATTTTTCATATTGTTCATTTCTATTTAGAAACATTTTCCAAATGAACTAACGATTGGATTTTACATAATCTCAGTCTTTTAATGAGTTAATATTATATAAAAATTGTCTCAACCTAATTGTTTCCAAGAGCATAAACTCCCATTGTTCACAGTCACAAACATCCTACTCAGACAGTCCTGCATATAGCGTTTTTGCATGTGTAAATCCTGAGTTTAATATACTTGCTAACAACCTCCCATCCGCCTGCGCGTGCGGGAGGCGGCAGTCCTGCGCTCAAGCGGGGCGCCCGGTCGCGTGAAGCCGCACATCGGCGCATGTTACTAAATTTGCCTCAGCTTTGCGGTCTTTGCGAACTTTGCGGTGAAAAGCGCCACAAATGTATCACTTTATTAATATTAAATTATTGGCGCCAATACAGCAAATCTGCGTTCATCCGCGTTCATCTGCGGTTCGTGATTTCTATACGAATGGCTTGCATCGGCTTCTATCGGCGCGCCGGACAGTTGAAAATATTTAACTCTGAGTTCGTAAGAGTCCGTATTAGTTCGCTGTTAACGCTTGCAAAACTATTTTACCGAATAAAACAACGAAAGCCATGATGACGCTTGCGAAAAGGGCAGTGAAGTGCGCCGAACATATAAAAAAACACTCATCGGCTCTCGTTGTGTCGCATATCGATGCCGATGGGCTGACCTCGGCTGCAATCATGGGAAAAGCCCTTGAACGTTCTGGCATCGATTACAGGATTCGTTTTGTGAAGCAACTGGACATGCCTGCGCTCACCGGCATAGCAGACGAGAATCCTGAACTAATTGTATTTACCGACCTCGGGAGCGGAATGCTGGATGCGATCAGCTCATTGAAACTCAATGCAATCGTTTCCGACCATCACCAGCCTCAGGGAGTTTATGAATACCACTTGAATCCTCATCTTTTCAGGATTAATGGCGCGATTGAATTAAGCGGTTCAGGAGCTACTTTTCTTATCGCACAGGCGCTTGGCGGCAACGGCGACCTTGCAGCCCTTGCAATAGTCGGGGCGGTGGGCGATTTACAGCATGCAAAGCACGGGCAATTGATAGGGATGAACAGGTCGATACTGGAAGAGGGCGCGAGGAATAAGGTTCTCGGATATGAAAAAGACCTCATGCTGTTCGGAAGGCAGACGCGCCCGATATTTAAACTACTGCAATATTCAACTGACGTATATTTGCCCGGTCTTACAGGCAGCGAAGATGCAAGCATTGAATTCTTAAAAAAAATAGGCATCAGGCAGCATGGAGAGAAATGGAGACGGTGGATAGACCTTGAACCCCCTGAAAAACAGAAAATCGTCTCGGCTTTAATACAATCAGGTCTTTCATCCGGCCTCCCCGGTTTTAAGGTGGAAAGGCTCATCGGGGAAGTATATACATTATTATGCGAGCGTGAAGGCACAGAAGTTCGGGACGCTTCCGAATACGCCACGCTGCTTAATTCCACTGCCCGCTATGACCATGCGGATATAGGGCTTGCCGTGTGCATGGGCGACCGCGAAAAATGCTTCGATAAGGCTTGCACCCTTCTTAACGAACACAGGAAGAATCTCGTTGATGGATTGAATTTCGTGAAAGAGCGTGGGGTAACCAGGATGGAAAACCTGCAATACTTCGATTCGGGAAATAAAATCAGGGAAACCATCGTAGGCATAGTGGCAGGCATGAGCTCCTCGTTTGTAAATAACAGGGACCTTCCTATAATCGCTTTTGCCGATGCCGAGGGGGGCGCTAAAGTTTCTTCGCGGGGAAACCAGGACCTTATAAGAAAAGGGCTTAACCTTGGCGCGGCGATCAGTGAGGCTGCAAAAGCGGTTGGTGGCACCGGAGGAGGGCATGATATAGCTGCCGGGGCTTTTATTCCAGGTGAAACAAAGAGCGAATTCCTGAAAATACTTGATAAGAAAATAGGTTCGCAGATAAAAAGTGAACTCCAAAAATGAATAGAGCTATTATTGTATTGATAATAATTTTTGTATTATTTTCTGGATGTGTAGCCTCTAATCAGAATACTCCAGATATCGTGGGCACTAATTTGACTGAAACGCCGAAAATTGTAGAGACCCCACATATACAGACTTCTCCGGATGCCAAAAATGAGAGTTTTCCGGCTCAAACTACAGTGAACCAAAGCCCGTTAAAACGAAGCGATTTGCTTATCGACAGGATTTCTCTTGACATGACAAACTTTTCAGACAGGAAATGGTCTGATCTTTACCAGGCGGATGAGCTTGACTGTTCAAGGATGTCAACATATTTCTGGGGTTATTTAAGGAGCAATTATCATGTGGCTCCTAAGATTATTGTTTCCTACCAGAGGCAGCATGCATGGCTGGCCCTGAAGGTCAGCGATGTCGGGAATTCCAGCAAGTACAGGCACTGGAACCTCAAAGGTATAGACTATTATTACCTTGAGGCAACAATTCCAAAAGTTGTGGTTGATGATAACGAGAGATTTTTAATTAACGGCCAGCCGTATACATCTGCTGAATTCTATGATGCCACGATTTACGTTTTTGATTCACCGTCGGATGCAAATGATTTCCATGCGGATTATTCAGTGTTGGGCGGATTCAACCAGGAATTCGTATTGAAAAAAGATGACCTTGATAAGATCCAGAAATTTTTAAAATAGATGCTGGCTCTGATTTGCATTAACGACACTCGCTCAACAGCCGCGCCACGGCATAAGCAGGGAATACTTTTGATAGTTCCGCTCCATATTTTTCTGATAAAAGTATTATCTCAAACCCACATTCCTGCGCTGCTTTTTTAGCCAGGAATTCGCCAAGCCCGCATGATACAACTTTGCGGACACCCTGCTTTTTCGAAACAATAAGCAAAGCATCTTTGATATCCCGGACTTGCTTTTCCATAACCTGATTTGCTATCGAAAGAAGGTCGCTTTCTCCTATTTCGCTCAGGTCGGCGCATACCACGCGCGCAAGCCTTCTTTTTGCATCAATTATCGTTTTTCCCGCCCCGTCTGGCGTATCGCAGGTATATTCGTCAGCGGAAATCAATCCAAGAACCACATACGCATCCGCGCTTATCGCGAAGAGTTCCGACGAGATACCACATTCTGCTCCGTCTAGATTTACATTTTTAAGGAGCGCTGCAATATTTGTACGTAAAACCCCTGAATAAACAAGCTCGCTGTTTTTCAGGCGTTCAAAATCAGTCCTGGCTGCCCGGGGTGTGCCACTGACGATAGGGATTACATCCGCTGTCGTTGACCCGATGTCCACGAATATGCAATCCTCATACTCACTTCCCACAAGAAGCGCCGATGCCATCCAGTTGGCGGCTGCAATGCTTCGTTTTTTTTCTTTTGTGAAAATGCCGCTGCTATCGAGAAAATAAGCATCAGGAAATGCATTATTTACAGCATCGATTATGGATGAAAGCCCGGTTTCCTTGTCAGGAAAGCAGTCCGCGAGTTCACCTGTTATCACAACACCTGCTTTTTCAGGTTCCAGGCGCCCTGCAATATCAAGAAGGATTTGCGGAAGTTTTGTGTTCTTCCAGAGGGGGATGTAATGCAGTTCTACGATTTTACCATCTTCCGAGGCTATTTTGGTATTTGCGCCGCCGATATCGATGCCGAGAATCATATTGTGTTATTTAGAAAACGTGAAAGTTAAAAAGGTTTATGGAATAATTGATTTTCCGGGTTTGAATTCAAGGGCGAATCGCTTAAAAACTCGTAAGATAATACATTGTTGCCATGGCAAAAAAAGAAAAAAATCCATATGTAACCCTCATCTGCACCCATTGCGAGTTCTTCAAGGAAGATGACATCGAGCTTGAATGCGCTGCATTTAAGGTGTTAAAAGATTTACTTGCAAAAGGCAGGATATCGCCGGAAGAGATAAAAGATGCTTTCAAATGAATGCCCGGTTCTGGAAGCGGGTTATGTCCTGCGAAAGCTTGAGAACCCATTTGTCTATAATATCCATGATGACCTGTTGTACGAACTCGATGACGAGGCTTTTGATTTCCTGAAAAAATGCAACGGGAGGAATCCGGTTTCAAAGCTTTTAAAGGCAGGCACCAGGGAATCCCTTGAATACATGCTTTCCGAAGGGATAATCAGGATGGGAACTGAAGAGAGGGACATAAAAGTAAAGATCTCTCCGGTTCCATCCCTACGATATATCCTATTAAATATAACAAATAAATGTAATCTTACTTGCAGGCACTGTTATCTTGGAAAATCTGGAGATGAAGAGATAGGATTAAAAACATTTGAAAAAGCAGTTTCGCAGTTTGAAGATATGGGCGGTTTGAAACTCATGATTTCCGGTGGCGAGCCTCTTATTCATTCTGATTTCTTCACTCTTATGGAAATCAGTCAGTCGTATGAATTGAGAGTGGTGCTCTTATCAAACGGCACTTTGATCGATGAAAAAACGGCAAGAAAACTCTCTGGTT
Source organism: uncultured archaeon (assembly GCA_902386255.1). Taxonomy (GTDB): domain Archaea; phylum Halobacteriota; class Methanosarcinia; order Methanosarcinales; family Methanoperedenaceae; genus Methanoperedens. The sequence continues at coordinate 5,835 of CABMII010000034.1, read as the reverse complement.
ATGTCGATGAGATACAGGTCAGCATTGACGGTACCGGCTCGCATGACATGATACGCGGCAAGGGATCGTATGAAAAGGCTATGCGCGGGACTTCCAATCTGAAAAAATATGAGATTCCGGTTTCAATCGGGACAATGATACACAAATATAATGCGGGGGAATTCGAGGAGATGCAGAAGTTATTTTCGGATATAGGTGCTCTCTCATGGAGCGTTGACGTGCCATGTGTAACCGGGAAGCTTGCGGAAAACCAGGACTATATTCTTAATCTGAAAGATGCGTCCCTCTTATTGAGATACGGTTTCGGCGCGGGCGCGCATGAAAGTTCAGGCGATTATACCTGCGGCTCGCATATGTGCTCGGTATCGCCCGACGGTAAGGTCAGTAAATGCGGGTTCTTCGATAATGAGCCTGTCGGGGATGTTAACGACCTGCGCTCTGCCTGGAATGAGCTTTGTAAAAAATACCTCTGGACTCTGGATGAACTTGATTGCAGAGATTGCAGGCTTATCCATGATTGCAGGGGTGGCTGCAGGTTCAGGGCAAAACAGTATAAAGGAATTTTGGGACCAGACCCTGTGCTTTGCCATGCAAATGAAATTGCGGATTTCCTATGATACTTCAGGGACAGGCATTTGCGCTTCAGGGAACATCTTTTTGGTTTTCATGAATTCCCGTGCCTTCTTCATGGCAGTTGCGTAAACGAACATCCATCCTTCATTTATTAAAATAGTTGCATCTCTTATTGTTTCATCGCTTAAGGTTCCCGCACCGAACTCCATCAATAACTGGATTGTAGCCATACATGCTGCAGAATATTCATCCATATCTTTGGATTCATTTGTAATATCATGGAGCAGCATTTTGAAAAGGCTCCTGAATTTATTGGACGGTACATATTGCTTTTCAGCAATTTTCATAAGAACATTGATTTCAATAAGGTCGCTATTCAGCTTGTTGATTTGATCTTCATCCCATTTTTCTGTCGGATAATCGGTGATTTCATACGCAGCCCAGACATCCCTTAAGATTTTTTCTATTTTGTCCTTGTTTTCAACCCTTTTTAAAGCGTATTCAGATGATTTTAATTCAGGTATCGTGGAAACATAAAGTCTTAAAAGGTTCCTGAGTTTCTCGCCGTCTTCCCCTTCGACTATTTTCATTTTTTTAAGAATCTCATATTCTACGTCGCTTAGGGTTACTTTCAAATCTTTTGGCATCTGGCACCTTTAAAAAGAGATATTAACCTGAATTCCTGTCCAAAAATCCAGCAAATTTCATTCCAGCGTGTACATATTTTTTCATTCGACCAGCTCCGCCACGAAAATACACTGGTCTCCTCCCTCAATCACGCATTCTGTACCTTTTTTACAATAAAACCTGGGATCAATATGTTTTTTTGCCAGTCCTCCGAAGAATCCTCTTAAAATATCGCAGTATTCGCATTTATTATTTCTGAAAGATAGTCCTTTAACATGAAATATAACTTTTTTTTCTGTGATTTCTATGGATGTTTCCATGCCCTCTTTTTCAAATTCGGGATGGATATCTTCGATTTTAGAGGTTTTAATATCAAGCGCGGCCTGCTCCCCGGCTTCAAACATCAAGACGGAATTAGCAGCTTCTGTTACGATATTATTGCAAACGTCAATATAAGATTCCAAAAATCTCCTGAACACTTATTCACGCCCTTTATTCTTTATTAACAGTCGAATTCCATTCATAATAAGCCTTTCTCTGATTTGGATACTATTTAGCCCGATTCTCCAAACAAATAAACAGGCAAAAGTATAAAAGGGAGCCAATCATTATCAGCGATTAATAACTCTTAAGCAGTAAATTAATCAAGCTTTTTTAAAGTTGTGCTTATAGCTCTTAATTGTTCTAAAATATAAATTAACGAGGTTAGAAAGAAAAAGCAATTACACTTTTTCAAATAAAAATATGGAAAGTTTTAAAAATCTGGGCATAAATGAGTTTGTTTTGAAATCGATAAACGACTCAAAATTTGAAAGCCCCAGCGAAATACAAGAAAAATCGATCCCTTTGATACTTGCAGGAAAGGACGTTATTGCCGGGTCTGCGACCGGTTCAGGAAAAACACTTGCATTTGCAGCCGGCATATTACAGAATTCCGAGAAAGGAAAAGGTATCCAGGCTTTAGTCCTGACTCCCACACGAGAACTTGCAGAGCAGGTTGCAAGCGCTTTAATTAAATTCTCAAAATACAGGCCATTAGGAATTATTGCGGTCTACGGGGGCGTAGGAATCAATCCGCAGATAAAGGGGCTGAAGACTGCTGATGTTGTCGTCGGGACGCCTGGCAGGATACTTGACCATATCCAGAGAAGTACTATAAAATTCGGCAATGTAAAAACACTTGTTCTTGATGAAGCAGACCGCATGTTTGATATGGGATTTAAAGACGATGTGGAGAGAATAATCAGAAAATGCCCGACTGAAAGGCAGACTCTTCTTTTCTCTGCAACGATTACAAAAGATGTTGTCAGGCTTTCCAGAAGCCATATGAAAAAACCGCTACAGGTTTCGGTTGATTCTTACGTTGACCCGAAAAAACTGATCCAGACTTATTATGATGTCGGCGATGAGATGAAGTTTTCATTACTTGTGCATTTGCTGAAACATGAAAACTCAGACCTCGTAATGGTTTTCTGCAATACAAAAAGAAATACGGACAAAGTTGCCAGGAACTTACGATTTTCAGGTATAGACGCACAGGCCATTCATGGAGGATTGCCCCAGGGAAAAAGGAACGATGTCATGAGGTCATTCCATTCAGGGAAATCCTGCGTCCTTGTATGCACGGATGTGGCTGCAAGGGGACTTGATATCGAGGGTGTTTCCCATGTTTACAATTACGATATTCCCCGTGAGAGCAAGCAGTATATCCACAGGATCGGAAGGACTGCAAGAGCTGGGGCGGAAGGCAAGGCGATAAATATCCTTTCAAGAAATGATTATGATAATCTTTCAGCCGTCTTGAAGGAAAATGATGTGGATATAAAGGAAGAGACAGTGCCTGCTTTTGAGAGGGTCGTCATCAGGCAGCCTGAAAGAAAGATGAACAGGCCAGATAGAAATAAGCCATTTGTTAAAAAAGGGCAGCAGCGTAACAGGCGCAGACGGTTGTATTAGCTAAAATTATAAGGCGCCGGCAGGTTTTCGACTTAAAGGATTTTTATAACCGTTGTTCATCCGACGCTTTTTCTTTTTACCTTTTCGACTTCCTTTAATATCGTATCAATCCCGCCCCTGACAATCGTTTTGAACTTCTCACCGCGCATACTCGCCCTGTTCAGCGTCTCGCCAAGGTCCAAAGGAAGTGCGATATCAATCCAGTTATCCCTAACCCTGTGAAGCAGGGGCTTTTCCAGTATCTCTTTCGCTTTTTCATTAACTTTTGATGCTGTTTCATTATCCTTGAATTTGACAGGCACATGAAGCGTCAGTGAGGTAATTTTACCGTCTTTCTCTTTCGGAGTATATAACCGTACAATCTCACTCCCGAACCGACCGAAGAACTGGTCTGTCCCTTTGCCGAACCCTATCTTTTCAATCGCAGCTACGGCGCCTGCCGGGATATCGTCCATGATACAGCCGCACAGCGCGCTTGTAATCTCCTTTTCTTCAGTACTCTCTGCAAGGCGGATAAAATCATCAAGCGGGAAACCCATTACTATTTCATCGTCCCTGTACCCGGAAAACATCCGCGCCCCGTTACACAAAAGAGACAGGTTAACTTTTTTCTCCATGAAGGGTATGGCAGTGCATTCGCCGCATACCGCAAACTCGCCCTTGAACTTAACCTCAACAGGCTGCTTTTCATGCAACTGCGAAAGGATTGTGGACACGCGCATTATTTTGCGCGGCGTGCCGATAACAACGATAACATCGGGTTTTTTATCTGTTTTTTCAAGCGGCGCGACGCTCACTAATTTCGTGTTCGCGGGTTTTATACGCGGATAGACCTCACCGTATGTCGGTTCAGTAAACCCGAGGGCAAGTTCCGCGCTTGTGCATGTGAGTTCTTCAACGCCAAAAACGAAACTCTCTCCGTAAACCGCGCTTCGCCTTACCATCTCGCAAAACCGCATAGGAGAAGTGCTTGTTTTTTTGTCAGCGCCATCACTTAATATCCTGACAGCAACAGGCGATGAAGGAAGTTCAAAAAATTTCCTGAATTTCATTGATAATTCTGAATAGTCCATTGTTATTCCTCGACTTTTATTCCGTTTTCTCTGGCAATATCCTTGAAAGCATTAGCCACATACTCCACCTGTTCCCATTTCAGGCCATAAGTATTAATCTTGAAATTCTTGCTCATGCCGGGATGAAGCCCTACTATCTTTCTTTTCTTCAATTCATGATAAAGGAAATAGCCCCTGCGCTTATCCTTTTCAGCTATTTCATGAAGTGGCAGGCTTTCGATGTTCATAAGCGGATGCTGCTTTGGTTTAACGCCCATCTGGTGGAATCCCTCGATTTTTTCAAGCTCTTTAACGAAATACTGCGCTTTCTTTACCTCTTCATCCCAGTGTTTGACCCTTTCAACCACTGCTGGAAATGATGCCATGAGCGTTGCAACCGGAGCGCCAAATACGGGTGAGCAGCCGAAAAGCGCCACTTCCTTTTTCGTGAATCCGCGTCCGCTCCAGTCACCGCGTAACGTGGATTTATTGAAAACCTTGCCGCTCCATTCGTATGTTGTGGCAAGTATCCCGATGGGCGCCGACGCAGCCCAGCTCTTGTGCCCGGAGCCGCACAGGAAATCCACATGGAGTTTCTTGCCGTCAACCGGCATTATGCCTGAAGAATAGGCAGTATTCAAAAGGAAAGGGACGCCGTATTCCTTGCAGATTTTTCCCACTTTTTCGGCATCTGCGATATTGCCGTACCTGTAATCAACATGCGTGAGCACTGCCATTGAAGGGAGTTTTCCTGTTTTTTGCTCCACTTCCTCGAATTTCCTGGCATAGCCTTCAATATCGATCTCAAAAGTCGGATAACCATTATGCGGAACTTCAACGACATTCAATCTGTTCGCTTCTGCTGCAAGATAGGATGTATAATGCGCCAGGGCATCAACGACCACCGTATCCCCCGGTTCGCATACCATGTGCATGGCAGCCCATTTGGCATGGCGGCATCCGGCTGTGAACCTGACATCGTCCATATTCAGGAACTCTCCCACATCCTGAACGAAATCATGAACAGGCGGCTTATCCACAAGGTCAACCCGCGCCTCGAAGCAGTAATCGCATACCGAATAGCCATCCCCGAATTCAAGAAGAGCCTTTCGCGCTTCTGCTGTCAGGACACCGCCCCGCTGTATTGGGTGCACGTTGACGTAGGTATCGGAAATGCCGCGGGTCAGGTTTTTGTATTTGTTAAGTTCCATGCTTAATAATCATGCCCAAAGAGTTTATTAGTTGACTTATAATTAACGGAAAAGGCAAAGACCAGAACTGTCGCAACGAGTCCTTAGCAAGGTCGCCACGTTTATAACTTCAAACCTTATGCGAATAGAAAACCGCGACGCTTAGCAGTTCGAAGGGTCGCCCAGCCTCCCCACGGCTTCGAGGCGCGCCGTCCCCGCAGAGATTCGGCTTTTGCCGAACCTTCGGCTGCGCGCCCGGACGCGGGGGCGCTCCCGTCTGCCGAATAAGAAAGAGCGATTTCTCACCCTTTCTCTTCTAAGAACCGTACATGCGACTTTCACCGCATACGGCTCAAGCACTTGATAACCCTTTAAATTGGGCAGCAATTATTTATCATGGTCTCAGTTTCAGGTTGCCAATCTTTCTTTGTCTTATC
>CABMII010000033.1 GCA_902386255.1 uncultured archaeon | reverse complement strand
TGCTGTGGAGTGTTTGAGATGAGAGATTTTGAAAGATTTTTTAGCGAAGTACTGACCTTGTCTCTTCCAGCAACAACAACCTCACCAGCAACACCGCAAGCTCGAACAGCGAACATGGAATCTTCCTCTACTTTTCCAGCAGCAACAACTACCTCGCTAGCAACACCGCAAGCTCGAACGGCAACTCTGGAATCCTCCTCCAATCTTCCAACAGCAACAACATTATTAACAACTTTTTCAATAATACCAACAACTTTGCAATAGTTAATTCTTCAAACAACTGGAATACCTCCAAAACCCCGGGCGTGAACATCGTCGGTGGACGCAATCTCGGCGGCAATGTCTGGGCATATCCGAACGGCAAAGGCTTCAGCCAGACCTGTGCGGATGTGGATAAAAATGGGATATGCGATTCGCCATATAAACTCGATAATAACAATACCGACTATCTGCCACTTGCATACAAGCATGCAATTCCGGGTTTTGAGGCGGTTCTTTTCATAATGATGCTGTTATTAGCAGCACGTTTCCGCATACAGCATAGGTGAGGTAACCATCCGTAAAACTTGAGAGGGAGCAAATCCCTCTTTTATTTTTTGTTCTATATCTCTATTCCTGCCCCTTCGTTCCTCGCCTTCGTGATAAAGACATTTCCATTATCCCCCAAAAATTCCTTCGCTATTTTCCCGAGGTTCCCGGCATCCTCGCCGAATGCGTACACGGTCGGGCCGAAAGAACTCATACCTGCTCCGTAAGCTTCCCCTTCCCGCAGCGCCTGCATCAATTGTATAGAAACAGGCTGGAGTTCAACCTCTCTTTTCTTGAATCCAGTCTCCTGGATGGAGTTGATGCTCTTCCCGAAAGTCGCGATGTCTTCCTCCGCCAGCGCCGGAAGCATCTGCATCAGGATGATATGTGACAGTTCTTCCACTTCCCGCAGCGGCACAGGACATTTTTCCTGGAAGATATTTACCTCTTTTTTACTTGATGCTCCTTTCTGTTCGGGTATTGCAACTACGATATCCCAGTCAGGGAAGTCTTTTCTCAACAAAACCGGTGCCGGCGGGAGCCTGCTTGCCGCTGAAGGAAGAAATGCCTTTTTCTCGCTGAATTTATGCCCGCCGTCGAGTATGAAACCGCCCTTCTCAAATGCAGCCACACCGATGCCGCTTGTTCCACCTCTCCCCACTTTTATTGCCAGGTCATATACGCCCAGGCCGAGGTTGTATATCCTGTTCACAGCCATGCTAGCCGCAAGAGCAGCCTGCGTCCCTGAGCCAAGACCGACATGCGAGGGATAATCTTTTTCTATGCTGATATGAATTCCCTTACCCGCAGGCAGAAGCAAGGCGGCGCTATTTCTCATGCGTTCAAGATGCTCGCTGTTCCCTGTTAATTCGAACGTCTCTGATTTTTCGGCTTTGATGATAATAGAAGGCTCATCAAGCGTGAGCCCGATGCTCCCATCAACGCGTCCGATGCTGGCATTCATGTCGATAAGGGTTAAATGCAGGCGCGATGGGGTGTTTATTTTTAGCATCTTCAATGCACGGTGTTAAGGCATCCAGGCAGTTATTCCCGGTATATTTGCATCAATATACATATTTGTTCCACTTGGAACTTGGGTTAGAGACAATCAATACCACTCTTCAGATTCTATAAGCTTTTCAGCTTCAGTCTCTTTGATTTCAATTATTCCTGAAAGTCCGTCAACAGGGTCAGATGATGCCTCTACTATCAGTTTCTTATTCACTACAGTCATTCTAATTTCTTCTCCGGATTTCAGACCCAGCATATCCAGTATTTTGTCTGGAATTTTAATCTGTTTGTTTTGGGTTATTCTGCTATGAGAAACTTCCAAGGTAAACACCAATTAAACTAATGGCTTGGATATTTATAAATGTTAGTACACGCTGGGCTTTAACCGTTTTTATCAGCCCTACTACTGTTCTTAATGCACAATCTTTGCAATATCCATCTCAAGAATATCCTCTGCCCCGAGGCTCTTGAGTTTCGGGATAAGTATATTGATTTCGCTCTTGCTTACCACGGTTTCCACAGCATAATAATCAGATTTATAGAGTTTTGATACAGTGGGTTTTTTCATGGCAGGTAGGGCGCTCACAACGCTGTCCAGCCTGGACTCCGGGACATTCATAACAATATAGACCTTGCCCCGCGCTTCAAGTACTGCCTGCAGGAGGATTTTTATCTCCTCGATTTCCCTGCGTTTCACCGGGTCTTTCCATGATTTTTTATTCGCAATGAGCTTTGTATTGGATTCAAGAATGATATCCACGATTTTTAACCCGTTCTTGCGCAGCGTTGAACCGGTTTCTGTCAAATCAACAATCACATCCACAAGTTCGGGAACCTTTGCCTCAGTTGCGCCATACGAATAGCGGATATCCACCTGGATTCCAAGGTTCTCAAAAAATCTCTTCGTGAGTTTGGGATACTCTGTCGAGACCCTGCTTCCGGGTTTAATATCCTTTGCAGTCCTGATATCCCGCTCATTCGGCACCGCAACCACGATTTTCACGATTCCCTCCCCCATTTTGCTGTAAAACATATCCGCGACCTCAACCACGTCAGAATCCGATTCCATTACCCAGTCCTTGCCTGATATGCCCAGGTCAAAGTAACCCTCCTCAACGTATTTTGGGATTTCCTGGGGCCGGAGGATTTTAACCTTCCTGATTCTCGGGTCTTTCACTGTAGGGTTATACTCGCGGTCAGTTTTGCGAATCTCAAGGTCAGCCTGTTTGAATAAAAGAAGAGTCTGCTCTTCAAGACTGCCTTTTGGGAGAGCGATATCAATCATAATACCCCCTTAACAGGAATTCACTGATTAAAAGCTTTACTGACTTTTAGCGTTTTTCCTTGCGTTTTTTGATTTATTAAATACAATCTCAAGAATACCGTTCTTCAATGCTGCTTTCATACCTGTTTTATTGACCCTTGCGGGCAATTCGATTTTTTCTATTACCTTTCTTTCAGGATTGATCGAAATGATTTCAAGCATTTTTCCTGAACCAACGATTTTTAAATTATTCAATTCCATCCCCGGAATCCCGATTATTGCGTGGACTTTTTCATTGGTTTCAAGTATATCGACAGGGGTTTTGGAGGGCTTCCTGGCACCAATATTCCCTGCGCCTGGAATCATAACCGGAAACAGGTTAATCGAAATATTGATACTAACAGGCATATTTTCAGGAATATCTGCTTCATCGATTTCCTGTATGATATTATCCAGGGCTTCTTCTAATTGTTTCAGGAATTCATCAAAATCCGTATTTTTTTTCATTTTTAATTTTCCTTTTTTATTTTATCCATATTGATGGTTTTTGTAAAATTTGCCATTGCTTCGTATTCTTTTAAATCCCACGGAGTAGGTCTCACAATATTAAAAGCTTTTTCAAAATGCTCGTTTTTAATCCTGATTTCAAGGGCTTCTCTCTTTACATCCTCCCTTTCCATGCCTGGTTTTATGCAATCCCGGAGGGCAAGTATAGCGGCTTCACGGCATATCGCTTCAATATCGGCGCCCACATAACCTTCCGTTCTCCTGGCAAGCTCTCTTAAATCGACCTCGTCCGACAAAGGCTTTCCCTTGAGGTGAATCTTCAATATCGCTTCCCTTTCCTTTAGATCAGGGGGCTGGATGTAAATAAACCGGTCAAAGCGTCCGGGTCTCAGTAAAGCCGGGTCCACCATGTCAGGCCGGTTTGTCGCCGCAATCACTACCACGTTCTTGAGTTCCTCAAGCCCGTCAAGTTCTGTGAGTATCTGGCTCACCACTCTTTCAGTAACGCCTGTGTCAAATGAAGCGCCGCGCGGGGGAACTATGGAATCTATTTCGTCAAAGAAAATTATAGTAGGGGCGGCCTGGCGGGCTTTCCTGAATGTTTCCCTGACCGCCTTCTCAGATTCTCCCACATATTTGCTAAGGAGTTCCGGCCCCTTGATACTGATGAAATTCGCCTGGCTCTCAGTAGCCACGGCTTTTGCAAGCATGGTTTTTCCTGTACCCGGAGGCCCGAAAAGCATCACTCCTTTCGGGGGCTGCGTGTGTATGGCTTCAAACGCCTCAGGATATTTCAGCGGCCATTCGACAGCTTCGATGAGTTCCTGTTTTGCCATTTCAAGCCCTCCTACCTCAGTCCACCTCACCGCAGGAACTTCGACAAACACTTCACGCAGCGCAGAGGGTTCAATGGTCTGAAGCGCATTCTGGAAATCATTTCTTGTAACTACTATTTTTTCCATTATTTCAGGAGGGATTTCCTCTTCGATATTGATTTTAGGGAGGATTAGCCGGATTGCATGCATCGCAGCTTCCTTGCACAGCGATGAAATATCAGCGCCCACGAAACCATGCGTCATGTCGGCAATCTCGCGAAGTCCCGTTTCCTCAGCCATATCCTCGGCAAGCGGCATCCCCCGTGTATGGACCTGGAGTATTTCAAGCCGCCCGATCCTGTCAGGGATTCCTATCTCTATCTCGCGGTCAAATCTTCCACCGCGGCGAAGCGCAGCATCGATTGCGTTAGGCCTGTTCGTAGCTGCAATAACTATCACCTGTCCCCGCTTTTTTAAGCCGTCCATCAGCGATAGCAACTGCGCAACCACGCGACGTTCAACTTCGCCCGTGACCTCTTCTCTTTTCGGGGCGATGCTGTCTATCTCGTCAATAAATATAACCGTCGGGGCGTTTTTTTCAGCATCATCAAAGATTTCCCTGATGTGCTTTTCGCTTTCACCGTAATACTTGCTCATTATCTCAGGCCCGCTTATCGAAACAAAATTTGCATCGGTCTCATTCGCAACAGCCTTTGCTATCATGGTCTTGCCCGTTCCCGGAGGGCCGTGGAGCAGGACACCTTTTGGCGGCTCTATGCCAAGTTTTTCGAAAAGCTCAGGATGCCGCAGAGGCAGTTCAATCATCTCGCGGATAAGCCCGATTTCACGCCGCAATCCCCCGATATCCTCATAGGTAAGATGGGTTGTGCGCACTTCAAGCTCTTCCATAACCTCTTCTTTCACGACAAGGCTCGTGTTCCTGGCTACAATGACAGGACCCGGCGGCTGGGTTGAAATTACGATGAACGATAATGGATTGCTTACAGTCTCAACTCTCAAGCGCTGGCCTTTGGTGACGGGTCTTCCTTCAAGAAGGCGGAGCAGATATTGTGGTCCCCCCACAAGCCGGATTTGCTGCGTAGGCGCGAGAACTACCCGCTTTGCAACCTGGGGCGTGGATTTCTGAAGATAAATCTTATCGTCAATCCCAACGCGGGCGTTCGTCCTGATATTCCCGTCTATCCTTATTATTTCGGTTCCCTGGTCTTCTGGATAACCTGGCCCCGCGATCGCACATGCTTTTTCCTTGCCCACGACCATAATAATATCGCCGCTCAGGATACCCAGTTTTTCCATCACATCGCGGTCTATCCTTGCAATATCCCTGCCAACGTCCCTGTGATGGGCTTCGGCAACCCTCAGCATTATTCTTTCGTTCATGGCTTATAGTTATATTTTAGTCCTGATAATAGATAAAGCATCATGTGAAGTGATGAATCAAAATCTCGGGCACTTCGCTCTTGCCAAAATTACGGAAATCCCATTGGCTTTGAGTTTTTTCTCAAGCAACGTTTTCATGTCAATATCAGACTGGGGGTATATTATCTCAGTATCGTTAATATAAGACCTGACAAGTTCTGTCAAATCAGGAACGGCCTGCCCGCCAGTCATAGCAGCCACCTCGTTTTGCAGGACAATCACCACCACTTCATGCCCGTTATGGACTGCGTTGATAAGTCCCTGGATTCCTGAATGCGCGAGGCCGAAATCTCCGATAATCGCAATCCCTTTCCTGTTAAAACCGCAGGCTGTGCCGATGGATGAGCCAAGGGAAAAAGCTGCGTCAAGAAGAGATAGCGGCGGTGATGATGTCAATACCGAGCATCCGAGGTCGCCCGCGACAGGCACATCCAGTTCTTTTACAGCTTTATACAGGGGCAGGTACGGACAGTCTTCGCATAAAGGGCGGGCTCCACGCTTCTTTATAGTCTCCGGGGTTATTTTGCGTGACACATTATCTTTCTTCATATCTCCAATCGCTTTTTGGATATCAGTTACTTCAATAATTCCGAATGGCAGGTGCCCGGTCAGTTTCCCCAATACCTTTCCTGAAATCTGTTTTTCAATAACTGGTTCGGTTTCTTCAACGACAAGGATGCGCTTATGCCCCCTTATGAAACGGTTAATCAAATCAAGAGGCAAAGGATTTACAGTTGTGATGGAAAGGTGGGAAAAATCGGGGGATACGATAGAATCAACAAGTGATGCTGGAAACCCTGATGAGATTATTCCGATTTCGTCTTTTTTTGTGAATGTGTTCAGTTTTGAATTTTCGGCATACCTGCACATTTCAGGATAGGACTCCCTGTGGAATCGTTCGTGCTTGCCCCGCATCGTAAGCTGCCATATTTTCTTATCAAGAGGCGACGCGGCATTTTCGCTTTTCTTCCGCGTAATTTTACCCTCTTTTTTCAGTAATCTGTCTGTAAGCCTGATGATTACAGGAGTTCTCACTTTTTCTGATAAAAGAAACGCCTCTTTAATGCAAAGGTAGGCAGTTTCAGCTGTCGAAGGGTCAAATACAGGAACCTCAGCAAGAAGCCCGTAAAATCTCGAATCCTGCTCGTTCTGGGATTTCTGGATGCCGGGGTCGTCTCCCGCAATTATGACCACGCCTGCGCCTATGGTGTGCGTTGCCGAAGTCACAAGCGGGTCTGCGAGTATATTCATTCCCACATGCTTTGTAATCACCGCGCTGCGTTCTCCGCACACAGATGAACCAAGCGCTATTTCAAGCGCAACCTTTTCATTGACCGACCATTCGTGCCTTAAGTCCCCGAATTCAGTGTCTTTGAGAGCATCCATAAGTCCAGTCACAGGAAAGCCGGGGACGCCTGTCACGTTTCTTACGCCGCTGTCAAGAAGACCCAAAACAACTGCATCAATGCCCAATACAGCGGTTTTCATATCGCCACCGATTCATCATTTCTGGAAAACCAGGGCAATGCTGCGAGCGCGCCTATGATGCCTTTGCCCCCGATACAAATCTCAACGCCGTTATCATGAGCGGTCTTTAAAGTAAGTTCTTTTGAAATCATTTCACTTCTGCAAAGCCTGCTGTATTCCATGAGCGCGGAAGCATCAAAATCCGATAATGCCACCATCCCGGTCTCTTGCGAAACGCTATATTCCAGGAGTCCTTCTTTTATCATATCAAGTAATTCTTCCCTTGCTCCGCGGGTACAGGCAAATTCAAGTACGGTAGCCACACAGTTCTGGGTCTTATCAGGAACCGGGTAAAGCTGGACAAGGGTATGGGAGATGTATTTATGCTCATTTGAATCAACTGCGTCTGCGATATTGTGCGCCAGCGTCCATGTCGCTCCAACCTCTTTTGAGTCGGTATTATCGATTCCTATAAGCACCCTTTCCCTCCGTGGGACAACGATTGTGCCGCTTGCGCGTTTTCCTCCGCCTGACTCTGTAATATTGCATCGAAGAACCCCGTTTGCATATGCCCTGCATGTCGTTGCGCCCACGCCGCCGCCGCCAAGACCGCTGTAGGTTATTTCAATCTCGTCATCATTTACAAGAACAGATTCAATACCCGCGGCGGCAGTTGAAGAGCGAAGAAGAAGAGACGAATTCCCCACTTTTACAAGGTAACGCATCATATCCCCCACAGCGCGGCTTTTCATGACGAGCGGGCTCTTTGAATAATGGTATAAAGCCCACGCAGAACCCCCGTAGCAGTTGGAGTGTTCCATTATTTCAACATATTCGTTTTTTCGGTCAGCCACTGCGTAAATACCTTTGTATGGGATAGTATAAGGGTCATTGAGGTGCATAAACATTGGTTTTAAGTATTTTATCTAATATATGAGTATTTGCAGGAAAACTGATATGTCCAATAAATTTTTGTTGTTATTTTTAGTGTTTCTGGCTACTTTGAACAGCGCTCACGCACTTGAAGGCGGCGTCTCAATCCCGCTCGTTGCTGATAGAACCACGGACGGCGGTGATGAAGGTATTCTTCTTGGCGCCACGGTGATAGTCACCAACGGTACGGGTCATGTTTTTGTGGACACGAATCCTTATACACAGGTCGATTTGCAGGGTTCGGCGAGGATTGCGGCGATGGTGGCTTCTGACGTGTTGGGTATAGATGAAAAAGCGTATGATTTTTACTATATTATTGATATAAGTTCGCCAATCATAGGAGGGCCATCGGCGGGCGGGGCTCTGACCGTGGCTACAATTGCTGCCGTAAACAACTGGACGGTGAAGCCCGGGGTAGTCATGACAGGCATGATAAACCCGGATGAGTCGATAGGACCGGTCGGAGGTATTCCTTATAAGCTTGAGGCTGCGGCGGCAAGCAATGCCACACTTTTCCTCATTCCGCAGGGGCAGAGCACGGTTACCATCCAGAATACCACCAGCAGGACAAATGGTCCATTTATTGTCAACCAGGTAACGACCGAAAACGTCGATGTAGTTGAACTCGGGAAAAAACTAAATGTTGATGTTAAAGAAGTAGGTACTATTCAGGATGCTGTTCTGGCGTTTACAGGCCATGATATCAATAAACCGACATACAATGGCACTATCATTACGCCGGATTATCTCAATTTGCTTGAACCTCTTGCGGCCAGGTTGAAAAATGAATCAGGCGATATGTACGAAGGAGTTGCTTCACAGGTAAAGGATGATACTTTCATGAACCAGGCTAAAGAAATCCAGGTGAATGCGAATAATATGTATAACGAAAAGAAATATTACGCTGCGACTTCTCTTTATTTTAACTCCATGATAGACATCCGCATTGCCCAGTGGAATTACGGATACAGCAAAGCTTCAAATAAAGAACAATATCTTGCCGGGCTTGACGATAGTGTTCAAAACCAGATACAGAGTTCAGAGAAAGACCTTGAAAATTTTAAACTGTACGGTGTGAGCGATGTGGGAGCGGTTGGGGCGGCTGAATCCAGGATAACGGCTGCAAGGGCAAGACTGAACGACGCCAGAAGCCTTAACGATTCTGCAGAAAAGATCCAATCCCTTGCTTTTGCAAATGAAAGGGCGCGCACGGCACAATGGTGGCTGACGCTTGCCTTGCCTACAGGAAAAATCATACCTGAAAATACGTTGAAAGACCGCGCAGGCTGGTACCTGAGCCAGGCGCAATCAATCAGTACCTACGTTCAGGCGCTCCTGACTGAAAGCAGCGGGCATCCCGTTATTTCAGGTACTGATAATGATATAACCCTCGCCCAGCAGGAGATGCAGCGCGGGTATTATTCAGGTGCTATATTCGACTCCCTTCAAATCACCGTGAGATCAAGTACAGCCATAGGGTTATTGGGGGTTGATGATGCAAACAAAAAGATAGAACAGAGCGCCGCTGATGCGGAAGCCGCAATAAACGAAGCAAGGATGAATGGTGTAGAACCAACGCTTGCGGTAAGCGCTTATGAATATGCAGAAACGCTGAACAGTACCTTCGATGAAATATCCCAGTATTCATATGCGAAAATGGTAGCAAAAACATCGGTTATTCTTAATTCCCATGCCGTAGCCTCGAATAAAGTACCTGTAAAACCTACCGTTACTCCTTACGTACCCGAGCTTGTACCCACTCAGGCAGCTACAGCAAAAACACCAACAAAACCAGTTCCGGCTTTTGAAGCGATTGCTGCAGTCGCCGCAATCTTAATTGTAAGACGTTTGAATAAAAAATAAAACGGTAGTCTTATCCGCCGCTCACTGCCGGGAGTATGGATATCTCATCTGCGTCCTTAACTGGGCTTGCCAGGCCATTTAAATGCCTGATATCCTCGCCGTTCACATACAGGTTGACAAACCGCCTCACTTCGCCTTTGTCAAGGATGCGGCGCTCAAAATCCGGGCCGAATTGTTCAACAAGTTTATCCAGCACGGTTTTTACTGTCGTATCGCCGAGTTCCAGGGTCGTTTCGCGAGCATGGGTAACATTGCTCAATGCAGATGAAAATCTTATTTTGACCATTTGTATCACCTTTAAGAATGTGCAAGAGCCACTTGCTGTTTATGAATATCAAGACCGGGCACGGTGAGTTTTTCAAACTCGCTAAGCATTGGTTTTATCACAGGCGGGCGCTGCAATGACTTAAGTAAAGTCTCCTGCGCCTTGAGACCGTTTCCGGTCACATATACAACGACGCGTTCATCGTGCTGTATATGTCCGCTCTCGACAAGTTTCTTCAAACCTGCGATGGTAGTGCCTCCTGCGGGTTCTGTGAATATGCCTTCAGTCCTTGCAAGAAGATGGATTGCTTCAATGATTTCGGTATCGGTAGGCGTTGCCGCATAGCCCCCTGAATCCAGGATGGTTTTCTTTGCATAGTACCCGTCCGCAGGATTGCCTATCGCAAGGCTGTGCGCTACAGTTTCGAAGTTCCTCACAGGGACTACTTCGCTATTCTGCTGGACTGCGCAGGATATTGGTGAACAATTAAGAGGCTGCGACCCTGAAACCCTGACATCAGCTTTGTCCACAAGGCCAACGCGTTCAAGTTCCTTGTAGCCGCGGGATATGGCGCACAGTAGCGCCCCGCTTGCCATGGGGGCCACGATATGGTCGGGAACCTGCCATTTCAACTGCTCTGCTGTTTCGTAAGCAAGCGTCTTTGAACCTTCCGTATAATAAGGACGGATATTTATGTTCACAAAGGCCCAGTCCGGATGCGAGTCTGCCACTTCGCTTGCAAGGCGGTTGGCGTCGTCGTACGTGCCTTCCACAGCGATGACTTTGGGACCGTAGATTAGCATCTGGACAATCTTGCCAAGCTCTATTGTGGCGGGGATGAAAATATAAGCGGGCAATCCGGCCTTCGCTGCATGTGCGCCCACGGCTGCCGCAAGGTTGCCTGTGCTTGCGCATCCCACGGCTTTTACATCGAATTCGATTGCTTTTGAAATGGCTACTGATGTTACCCTGTCTTTAAAGGAATTCGTGGGATTCACGGATTCGTCAAGGATATAAAGTTCATCGAGGCCAAGCGCTGCGCCAAGGCGGTCTGCGTGATGAAGCGTGTTGAAACCTGCGCCAAGGTCGATGCGTCTCTCGGATTCAAGGGGCAGGAGGTCTGCATATCTCCATATGGATTTTGGGCCTGCTGCGATTTTCTCTTTGCTGATATGGTCAGAAATATAATCCCAGTCGTAATTTACTTCAAGTGGACCGAAGCACTCATAACATGTATTCTGGATAACGGCAGGGTACTCAGCGCCGCATTCCCTGCATTTCAATCCGATAACGTGACTCATTAAACTTCACCGAGGCATTATACAACATTACTATATATAATATTTACCATGCGAGGAGATAACCAGGGGTAATAAAATGTTAGGGATTTGTATTGGCGTCAAATCCTCAGTAAGCTGATTGGGGAATCTAGGTTGGAGTGAAATGCACTCAGATAGTTTTTTATACTGAACTTACGTTTAATATACTGAACGGTGGTTCAGTTGATTGAACTATTCAGACAATATGTAAAATGGAAAATCCTGTCTCATTTCCTGGCTAACCCGAATACATCTTTCCACATAAAACAGCTTGCCAGAATGCTAAACGTAAGTCCCGCGAGCGTGAGCAGTGCTGTAAAATCATTCGAGGAAGACGGGCTGCTGTCGAAGGAGGAAAAAGGGCTGGCTCATATTTACAGGCTGGACTCAGATAACAGCATGGTTGCGCCGCTGAAAAAAGCATACGGTATCGCTTTCGTACTCTCATCAAAACCAAAAGAAAGATTCCTTGAAATAGACCCGAATATCATCTCACTTGCTCTTTTTGGAAGCTATGCGGAAGGCAGTTTTGATGAAAAAAGTGATATAGATTTTCTGGTTGTGACAAACGCCGGGAAAGAAAATCTCATAAATGCAGCAAAAATACTGGAGGAAGAACTGGAAAAAGAGGTAAGTTTATCAGTAGTAAAATTATCAGAATGGAGGGATATGGCAAAAAAAGGCGATGCATTTTATAAAAGGATTGTCGATAACCATATTCTGCTCTATGGGAGCGGTTTAAAATGAAAATGGCAGAATGCTTCCAGAAGGGGCTGCTCAAAAGGACATCGCCTGATATGGAAAATGCCCTTCGTTCCCTTGAGCTTTCAAAGAGTAATATAGAGGATGCTGTTGGGAATATGTCCATACATCGTTACAGGGTCGTCGCTATATCGAGTTATTCATCCATGTTTCATGCAGCAAGAGCCATCCTTTTCAGGGACGGTATAAAAGAGCGCAGTCATGAATGTATTCCTGTTTATCTTAAGGAAAAGTATCCGCAATTGGAGACCCTGGCAAATATTCTTGATTCATACAGAAGATTCAGGCACGATGCAATTTACGGGCTTGATTTCGCTATTGACGAGAAAGAGGCAAATGCTGCACTGAATTCCGCAAGAGAATTTCTGGAGAGAATAGAAATTTTCATAGAAAAGAGTAAATGATAGTGGATTTCAAAGTCAATAATTTCACTCGCTATCTGCCTTATCCCCGCTATCAATCCCGTTCCTCACATCCACAGCAATGCCCTTCTTAAACGAGAGCATTTCAAGAGGAGACAGCACGGCTTTCCCCGTAGCGAGCAGACGGTCATTCTCATCAACCACGAGAACTTCCTCGCCAGCCCTGATATCTGGGTCGGCAGCCACCACATGCCTCGCAAAAGCGGTTTTGCCTTTCGCCACAAAAGGTGCTGCATCGCTGTTAACCACGACTCTGCGCCCCGGATGACCGATGAAGCCGTGAAGCTTCCCAGCGCCCATGATACTAAGCGTCAGCATTCCGTCCTTTGCCCTCACCGTGGCTATGCGGTTATTATCAAGCAGTATCTGGCGGATTCTTTTTGTGGTTGACAACTGGAATTCCACGTTGTCAGGAAAAAGTACTTCGCCTGCACCGCGCCCGAACTGGTAATCGGCTATGGCGCGGACGCGTTTTAGATTCGATTGATGCTGTGGCATGATTATTTCCTTATCTATCTAGTCTGAAAGGATTTTTCAATTTTTCCGATTAACTTCAAGGATTCAAGAAAAGTATTTTTGACTTCTTCTTGGTTTAATTCTTCCGAAAAAAATGGATACCGCTCTAAAAAATAAAACGCAGTGGCTTTTTGAGCTATTTCCCTGAATATTTCAAACGATTTATCAAATTCAACCATCTCGTCAAGAAGTTCCTCAAGGTCATGGGTCCGTTTAAGTTTCCAACCTTTTGAAAGCAGAAATCCCTTCATATATTTTTCTAACATCTGCTGAATGAGAAATGCAGCTACCGAACTTTTGCCCCCATGCTCTAACAAAATCCCCACTGCCTGCTTATCATCCTCTCCTTTTTTAAACCAGTCTTCTGGAAGGCTCGATTCTTTATCTAACATAAAGTTTCTTGCCCCTCCGGAGAATCTCCTCAAAAAATGGGTCCCCCTTCCCAAGCCTGTTTTTAAGCTCCGAAGGAGTAACGATAATCGGTGAGAATGCTATGCCTTTCCTTAAATCTGATACCATTTTTCGAACCCTCATCCAGCGGGCTAAAATTGGTTCACATGTCTCTTTTACTATCAGCAAATCGAGATCGCTTTCATCGGTTGGCTTTCCGTATGCATACGAGCCAAATAGAATTATTTGCTCTGGTTCATAATCCTGCCTGAGCCTGCTTACGATGTTGTCGAGGATTTTTTTTGCTTCTTTGATTCGATTTCTTTCTTGCATAATTTTAACTACTTTATAATATTATCAATTAGGTTATAAACTTTCTTTTATTTGGAATCACTTAGTTTACAAATATGAAATCATGATTTGATTGCATTCATATTCTTTTAATAAATTATAAGTGTTCACATGCAGAATATCATCTTATGCAAGCAATAACCTCATCCCGCATGGCAGCCATCGACGCCAATTGCGAATATCTCGGGATAAGACGCCTTCAGCTAATGGAAAATGCAGGCGCTGCCGCTGCCCGTGCCGTCAAAGAAAGGATAAGCTCGGGCAAAGTCGTAATAGTGGCAGGGAGAGGTAATAACGGAGGTGATGCCTTCGTAGCTGCGCGGCACCTCTCAGGATATGATGTTTCTGTGATTCTTATAGGAAAAAAAGAAGAGCTTAAAACACAGGAGGCGGCGCATAACTGGAAAGCCCTTGAAAATACATCCATTCCCCTCATTGAAGCCACGGATTCAACAGCATTTGATAGTTCCATGATAAAAAATGCCGATGTAATTATTGACGGTATTTTCGGGACAGGTATCCACGGAAAAATACACGAACCCGAATCTTCTGCCATCGATCTTATCAATAGCTCAGGCGCTTTTGTCATCTCGGTGGATGTGCCATCCGGATTTGACCCTGACGGGGACGAATTTGAGAAATCCGTTCATGCAGGGTTGACCCTTACGTTCCATAAAATGAAGGCGGGGTTGCTGTCAGAAAACGCTCATAAATATGCAGGTGAAATCCGTGTTGTTGATATAGGTATTCCTCTGGAAGCTGAATTTTTTGTCGGCCCCGGCGATATCCAGCCCTTCTTGAAAAGACCTGTCGAAAGTCATAAGGGCGATGCGGGAAGGGTGCTAATCATAGGAGGCGGCGCTTATTCGGGTGCGCCTGCGCTTGCTGCACTCGCGGCTCTCCGTGCCGGCGCCGATATTGTTACGGTGGCAGCGCCGCGGAATGTTTCAGATATAATCGCCTCCTTTTCTCCCAATCTCATAGTCCGAGCGCTTTCAGGTGACAGGTTAGTGGAAGACGACATCCCGGTTATTTCGGGACTTATTGGAAAACATGATGTGGTCGTAATGGGGATGGGTCTTGGGACTTCAGATGAGACCCTTTCGGCTGTTAAAAAAATAGTACCGTTTTGCAGAAAAGCCGTAATCGATGCAGATGCCCTGACGCCGGAGCTTGTTCCCTTGCTGAACAGGAACATAATCATTACTCCTCATGCAGGTGAAATGAAACGATTATCAGGTGTTGATGTCCCCCATGACCAAAAAGAAAAAGTCAAATTCGTCCTGGATTTCGCCAGAGAAAATGAGGTAAATGTACTGATTAAAGGCGCTATTGATATAATCTCTGATGGCATCGAGACAAGAGCCAACAGGACGGGAAATGCAGGTATGACCGTCGGCGGGACCGGAGATGTGCTTGCAGGACTGACAGGTGCCCTTTATGCAAAACATGAAGCTTTCGCGGCGGCATGCGCAGGAGCGTTTATTAATGGCGCAGCGGGCGACCTTGCGTTTCTGGAATTTGGGTACGGTCTTCTTGCGACCGATGTAATTGATTATATCCCGGCGGTGATGAAAGCATGAGAGAAATACTGGCAGATATAGAACGAAATAGAATTAGATTGGTCTTTAAGCATGATGAAGATGAAACCATAATCCGGTTAAAGCTGAATGAAGCCAGAGACCTGTCAGGAAAACTGGATGAACTCATGTCGGATTTTGAAAAGAGAAAACAAGTCCGGATAGATTGAAAATGTTTTCACATATACAGGACGACAGAGCAAGGATGGTTGATATCAGCGATAAGAAAGAAGTTAAAAGGCGTGCGGTGGCCGTCGGTGAGATCCAGTTGAAGCCCAGAACCATCGAGGCTATTAAAAACAAACAAATAGAGAAAGGGGCGGTGCTTGAAACCGCGCGCATCGCTTCAATCATGGCAGTCAAGCAGACATCTCTTGTGATACCGATGTGCCATCCGATACCTGTAACTGGAATAGATGTCCAATTTAAAATAAACGAGGACTTAATTATTGCGACAGTCGAAGTAAAAACAATTGGAAAAACAGGAGTGGAGATGGAGGCGCTGCATGGAGTTAGTATGGCGCTGCTTACAATATGGGATATGGTGAAATCCCGGGAAAAAGACGCGACTGGCAATTACCCGTTTACAATAATAAAAAGCATCAAGGTCTTAGAGAAATTCAAAGAAGTTTGATAGGAGTAGAGATTAGGTATCTAATAAAAACGATGGGTCGAAGGAGACTGAGGGTACTAAAGGCATTAGATACCTAATTCTACAACAATATTAATGATGGATTTGATAGTATTTAATATTTACGCTTATATTATATGATATAAATAATTATGATAATCATCATAATAAGATTATGGTATGCATGTGCTTCTGGTTATCTCGCCTGCGATATTAGTATGCATCAATCTTTTTACATTTTCAATGTCCTGTGTCTGCCCCAGCACCCACATGAGTTTGACAAGCGCCACTTCCGAAAGCATATCTTCTCCTTCGAATGCGCCCGCCTTTAACATATCCCTCCCTGTGTCGTATACGCGGTCGCATACCCTCCCGTTGATGCATTGCGAAGTAATAACAACCGGTATTCCGGCATCTACTGTTGTTTTGATAACCGGAACCCATTCTGTTGAAACGTGCCCGAGACCGGTGCCTTCTATTATGATGCCTTTATAACCCGAGCCCGAATGGAATAAAAGAGACTCGCTGCTTGCGCCTGTAACGTACTTTAAAAGGGCGCATCTGGATTCAAGTTTGTCATGGATCGCCAGTTTTTTCTCGCCCCGCTTAACGTATAAAGTCTGTGTTTTTATCTCGCGCGAGGGATACTCGACCCTGCCGATTGGCTTAGCATTGATTGACTGGAATGCGTCGCGGCGAGAAGTGTGCATCTTCCGTACCTTTGTTCCCTTGTGGATATAGCAGAAATCGTCGCTAGCTGAGCCGTGCATCACTACGCATACTTCGGCAATGTCGCTTACTGCTACAGAAGCGGCGCATATAGCGTTCATGGCATTGTCGCTGCTTGGCCTGTCTGCGCTTCGCTGGGAACCCACAAGCACTATGGGAACTGGGGTTTCTATCATGAACGAGAGAGCAGCAGCCGTGTACATCATTGTATCAGTGCCATGCGTGATTATGACGCCTTCTGCACCGTTTTTTATTTCCTCGTATACAGCGCGCGCAAGCTCTACCCAGTAGGAGGGGCGCATATTCTCACTAAGGATACTGTAAATCATGCGGCAGTTATAATTTGCTAGATCTTCAAGTTCGGGGATTGCACGAAGTATGTCGTCTGCCGAGAATTGCGAAGTCACCGCTCCTGTGCGGTAATCTATCTTACTGGCAATCGTGCCGCCTGTTGAAAGGATGGAGATGTTTGGCAGCTTTCCCTTTTTTTTCCCGGCGCAAACAGGTTCCCTTGAAGGTTTTTTCTCTTCTTTTTTCTCAAGCATGGTTATGGATGCGGATTCGCGTTTAAGCCCGATATTGTAACCATTTTTCAGCTTTAAAACAATGCTCTCCGTTTGCGAAGGCATGAGGGTTCCTTCGTAGCGAACGCCTTTACTTTCCACCCTGACTTTATCGTGTTCTTCTGCCTGCATGTTATCCTGTTTTATAATAGCAGAAGATAATAAAAAACTATGCTCTTCACCAATACTATTATGTTGCAGCGGTCACAACAGTATTACATGCAAAGGGAGGTTATGTCAATGCCAGTTCTTAAAAAAAGAAAAACGTATTCGGAGAAATGCCCGGTGTGCGGCGGGGAAATCCATCCCCTCAGTGATGAAACAATTTATTTTGACGAACTTGAACCCAATGTTCCGGTTCTTGCAGAGGTGAGCCCCGGTCATTGGGTGAAAGTAGTTGAAAGAAAGCCCGCAAAAACATAAACCTTAAAGAGCTAGTATGATGAATTGGGGATATGGTCAGAGTAATCGGCATAGACCCGGGCACGAAAAGTTTTGATTTTTGCGGCCTGGAAGATGACACAGTAATCCTTGATACCTCAATACCGACCAGAGATGTCATCACAGATCCCGGATTGCTATCTGATATTATAAAAGAAACCCGAGCAGAACTTGTGGTAGGGCCATCGGGATTTGGTATTCCGCTAACCGCTATCAGAGACATAGGTGAAAGGGAATTGTTCCTTATGTCGCTTATCAAAAAAGAAGACAAGAAAAGTAACCTCGGGATGCGCGCATCGATTAACCGGATGAAAAAAGATGATCTTCCTGTCTTTTTCATTCCGGGTGTGATTCATCTCCCGACAGTCCCGAATTACCGGAAATTCAATAAAATCGATATGGGTACGGCTGATAAACTATGCTGTGCCGCACTTGGGATTAGGGATCAGGCATTGAGGCATGAAAAGAGTTACAGTAAAACATGTTTCATATTACTGGAAATGGGATTCGGATATACGGCAGCAATTGCCGTAAAAAACGGAAAAATTGTCGATGGTATCGGGGGAAGCACGGGTAATATCGGTTTTCTTTCTCTGGGCAGCATGGACGCAGAGCTTGCTTATCTTATGGGAGGATTTGATAAAGAGCTTATTTTCAAAGGGGGCGTTGAGACTCTTGCAAAAATACCTGAAAAATTGATGGAAAACAAGGAGGCTTTGAATTCTTATCTTGAAGGCGCAATCAAGAATGTTCTCGCGCTTACAGCATCGGTTAAACCTGATGAAATCCTTGTATCGGGCAGGATTTCAAGAGTTAATGGGCTTTTTGATGAATTAAAAAGGCGAATAGATGTTGCGCCTGTAAGAAGACTTGGGGGTTTTGATGTGAAAAATGTTAAAGAAGCAGCCCAGGGAGCTGCGCTTATTGCGGATGGTCTTGCAGGAGGGAAATATTCTGAACTTATCAAGGTAATGCAGATAAGAGAAGCAAAAGGCACATCACTGGATTATATTTTACTGCCTGAAATCGATTCCCTGAAAAAAGAATACGGTGTATGATTCACAAAGCTTTTTAAATAATCAAAACATCTTGGAGTTCCGCGCTGGGCTCGTGGCTTAGCTTGGATATAGCGCCGGGCTTCTAACCCGGATGTCGAGGGTTCGAATCCCTCCGGGCCCGTCGGTATTGAAATGTATATGAAATGAAAATGCGCCTCGGTGGCTTAGGGGTATAGCGCGTCCTTGGTAAGGACGAGGTCGAGGGTTCAAATCCCTCCCGGGGCTTATTTTTGATTTTCAGGGCATGAAAATGGAAAGATATAAGTAATGATTATACATGGTTAATTAAATCTGATTAATATGAGCGATTACTCTAAAAACACGTTGATGCAGTATATTAAATCAAAACCCGGGGATATAGAGATATGCGATGTCACATTAAGGGATGGCGAGCAGACGCCCGGGGTGGCTTTTTCCAAAGAAGAGAAAATCGCAATCGCAGAAAAACTCGACAGCATCGGTATTGAAGTGATTGAGGCGGGATTCCCTGTGGTCTCGCATGCTGAAGAAGCCACGGTGCGTGAAATTGCGCATCTGGGGCTAGATGCCCGCATATGCTGCCTTGCGCGTTCGGTGGCAAAGGATGTTGATGTTGCGCTCAAATGTGATGTTGATTTCGTGAGCATTTTTATTGCCACGTCTGATTTGCACCTGAAATATAAATATCATAAAACGTTTGAAGAAGCAACTTCATGCGCTCTTGATGTGCTTGATTATGCGAAAGATCACGGCCTGACTGTGCGGTTTGCTGCAGAGGATGCAACACGGACGGATATTAGGGTTCTTAAGGCCATCTTCAAATCTGCAGAAGAACACGGCGCTGATTACGTAAGCATCGCTGATACAGTAGGGATATTGAACCCCAGTACCGCGTTTTATATTGTCAGCGAGATAAAAAAAGAGATTAAGACAAAAATATGTATTCATTGCCACAACGACCTGGGTATGGCTGTGGCGAATACAATCAGCGGGGCAGAGGCAGGAGCGTTCCAGCTTCATACCACGGTCAATGGTATCGGCGAGCGGTGCGGGAATGCATCGCTTGAAGAATTGCTTGTAAGCTTACGAGTCCAGTACGGTATCGAGAGATACGATGTGAGCCAGTTGATGGGGCTTTCAAAGGTGGTGGAACAATATTCAGGTCTTGCGATTCCCCGAATTAAACCCATTGTAGGCGCAAATGCGTTTGCACATGAATCGGGAATACATGTGGCTGCCGTGCTCGAGGAGCCCATGACCTACGAACTTTTTGCTCCCGAAATGGTTGGCGCGAAGCGGGAAATTATCATAGGAAAACATACAGGTACAAAAGCATTGAAGGGAGTAGTCCAGAAGATGGGTTATGATCTTTCGCATGAGCAGATGTGCTCGCTCCTTGATAAGGTCAAAAAATGCAGCGAAGCCAAGAAAAAAGTTTCGTGCAGCAGGCTTGAAGAGTTCATAAAGGAACTTGAATGAAAACCATTAAGTCTAATATTTTCATTTTTTCATATCGTATGTTATGAAATCTATTATTTCCCCTTTTTCCTGATAATAGCAACATCCCCGAGAGTGGTTCCCCTGATAAACCCTCCTCCGCGCTGGTCCTGGGAGGATACTTTCTCGGTCAATTTGATATTTAACGCAGTCTCAAGTTTTTTCCGCACCGCATCTTCAGGTATAAGCTCTTCACGTTCGATCTTTCGAAGAAGCGTGGCTTTCTCCATCATTTTCGAGGCAAGCTCTTCGATGGTCAAGCCTAATGATTCCCTTCCTTTCTTGATTATCTGGGCATAATCAGGGATTATCTCATCCTGGAGTTTGTCAAAAACATCTCTTCGCGGCTTATGGGTAACTATCACTCTTTCTGTCGGGGATATTTTCCTTGAAACCGGTGTCCATTTATCAGTAGGTTTCCCATAGTGAGCGCACTTGCCGCACACATCCAGGACACTCCCTTCAACTGTCACCCGAATCGGATTTCCTTTTATATCACTGCCGCATATTTCGCATTGCATTACATCATCTCGGCGAAAACTCTATATACCGTCTACGCTTAAATATCATTCTATATAATGTCTGAAACCCAGGAAAATCAGGAAAGTCCAATAGCAATGGGAAACAATGATTTTTCCCGCTATTTGATGGACAGGATAAAAACGCTTGAGGAAAGGAACAATCTTCTCAGGGAACAGGCTAATAAAGTTGAAATGGAGAAGCGATTTACAGAGAGCCAGAACCTCAAGTATGAGAGAGAATTAAGGCAATTAAAAAGTGAACTTGAACGGTTGAAAATGCCTCCCCTGGTTGTCGGGACTGTAGTGGACGTTCTTGAAAACGGGAAAGTAATCATAAGGAGCAGCACGGGTCCGCAGTTCGTGGTTGGCGCTGCCCAGTTTATTAACAGTTCAGAACTCATTCCAGGAGCTGCAGTGTCTTTAAATTACCAGACCCTTGCGGTGGTAGGGATTCTTCCCTCTTCCCGTGACCCCTTCATTCATGGGATGGAGGTTATCGAATCCCCGACAGTCACGTATTTGGATATTGGGGGGCTGGATGAGCAAATCCGTGAGTTGAGGGAAACCGTGGAGTTGCCGCTTACCAAACCGGAAGTGTTTGAACGGATAGGGATAGAGCCCCCGAAAGGCGTACTATTATATGGAGCGCCGGGGACTGGAAAAACGCTTCTTGCCAAAGCGGTTGCGAATCAGACAAAAGCCACATTTATCAGGGTTGTTGGTTCCGAGCTCGTACAGAAATATATAGGCGAGGGCGCGCGTCTTGTCCGGGATCTTTTCAAAATGGCAAAGGAAAAATCACCGAGCATCATATTTATTGATGAACTTGATTCAATAGGGGCCAAACGCATCGAGTCTGCAACATCAGGAGATAGGGAAGTCCAGCGCACCTTAATGCAGCTCCTCTCTGAAATGGATGGTTTCAATCCAAGAGGAAATGTCAGGATTATAGCGGCTACGAACAGGCCTGATATTCTTGATTCTGCGCTTTTAAGGCCAGGAAGATTTGACCGGTTTATTTCAATTCCGATGCCCAATAAGGAAACAAGGGCAGTGATTTTGAGAATCCATTCAAGGAGGATGAAGCTTTCCGAGAATGTTGATTTTGATGAGCTTGCCTCACTTACCGAAAATGCTAACGGTTCTGATCTCAAGGCAATCGCCATGGAAGCCGGGATGTTTGCAGTACGCGAAGAACGGTGCAATGTAGGTATGGATGATTTCCGCAATGCCATAAAAAAATTGATGATACCTACTACTAAACCGAACCTGCATTCTGAAGGAATGTTTGCCTGATTATCAGGAAAAAGATGAGTTTTATTGAATCGACTCTGTTGGGCGTGCAATTCTGGTGAACCTGTTGTTTGTGGTAATCTATTTCTTGGTGATTGTGTATAGGATATCAAATCTGCTGAGGCATTGATGGAAACAATTGCGAAGATGCTTGAGAAAATACTTAACGACCTGCAAACAGTCGGAGGTATTGAATTTTCCGCCATTGTTTCGAAACAGGGGTTGCTGATGGTTTCCAAGGAAACAGTAGCCGGACTTAATAGTGAAGCGTTTGCCGCGTTAACAGCTACTCTGTATATGTCGGCAGAATCAACTACACTGCGTCTTAGCGACCAGAAGCCGAAATCCATCATAGTCGAAACTGAGGATAAACATCTCATAACATATACTGCAGGGCCGGATGCATTGATTGTGGTATTGGTTGGAAAGGAGGGATATATCGGTTTGATTCTTAATGAGTTAAAAAAGGCTGCAGAAAAAGTCAAGAGTCTAATTTAAGTTTTATGAGCAAGAAATCTTTTTTTATTGGACAATCCCGGCAATTTTAAAAATAGTCCGCAGAAAACTATAATACTACAAGTGACTAAAGCTTATTGGAGCAAAATGAGCTTGAAGCTCTTATTATTGATTCTCCTGATAGCGATAGTCTCTGGATGCATCGCAAAGGAAAATGAGGTAAATAACATGGAAAAGTTTTCTATTTCATCGGAGGCGTTTAAAGAAAACGGGACGATACCTGACGAATATACGTGCGAAGGTGAAGATATTTCACCTCCTCTGTCATGGCAAGGGTTGCCCGCAGGTACTAAGAGTATTGCATTGATAATAGACGACCCGGATGCTCCGGGAAGGGCGTTCGTTCACTGGGTTATATATAATATCCCGGGAAGCACGCAAAAACTGGCAAAAGGCATACCAATGAAAGAAAAACTGGCTGATGGGAGCCTTCAGGGAATGACAGATTTCGGAAGAGCCGGATACGGAGGGCCGTGTCCTCCTCCGGGAAAGCCTCACAGGTATTTTTTTAAAATTTATGCAATTGATAAAATGCTCGATTTACCGTCCGGAGCGTCCAAAGGAGACGTGGAAGCTGCAATGAAGGGGCATATACTTGCGAAAGGCGAACTAATTGGCAAATACACAAGGTAGGCATACCAGATAGTCTTAAATTTGTTCTTTAATACCATAATTAGCAATTAATATAAGGCATTCAATGCGTATTAAGCAAACATATGAAAACTATCACGATTCGGGTTGAAGACGATGTATTCAATAAAATCGAAGAGCAGAGGGGCTTAAAATCAAAGAGTGAATTTTATCGTAAGTTAATTGAAGACTACCTGAATACACCTGAAGACAATCAGAATAAGACCGAAGACAGTCTGAATAAACGTGAAGACAGGTTGAATATACATGAAGACGATTTGAATAAACAAGAAAACAATTTGAATAATTCTGAATACGTCCAGAATATCCTGAAAGAGAGTGAGTCACTGAAAGCGGAATTGGCGCATAAGCAAGAGCTTTTAAAAATGTCCAATGATTGGATAAACGACATGCGAAACCAGGTTGGTTTTTTGCAATTCGAATATCAGAAAATAAGCGGCAGGCTGGCTCTAACAGAGGTCAGGAAGTGGTGGGAATTCTGGAAGAAATAGATATGCGGGGGATGGGATTTGAACCCACGAACTCCTTCGAGATTAGCCCCTGAAGCTAACGCCTTTGACCGGACTGGGCGACCCCCGCATGGGGTTGATTAACATAACAGTTTCAGCAGCAATGCCTTCTGGACATGCAGCCTGTTCTCGGCCTGGTCGAATACGGCTGAATTAGGCCCATCGACCACTTCTGCCGTAATTTCCTCGCCTCGATGGGCAGGAAGACAGTGAAGTACCATCACATCATGCTTAGCTTGTTCTAAAAGCTTGCTGTTGATCTGATAGGGCCGGAAATCATGCAATCTCTGGTCGTATTCTTCCTCGTCACCCATGGAAACCCAGACATCTGTAGAAAGGATATCGGCATTTCCCGCAGCTTTCTTTGGATCCCGGATAATATTGACAACTCCACCGAGTTCCTTTGCTTTTTCTATGATTTCCAGGTTTGGCTCATATCCTTCCGGGCAAGCCACGGTCATTTTCATGCCCGTGAGCGCACATGCAAGAATTGCTGAATTGCAGACATTATTCCCATCGCCTATCCATGAAAAATTTAGCCCTTTGAATTTCCCTTTGTATTCGCGTATTGTAAGAAGGTCGGCAAGGAGCTGGCATGGGTGTTCCAGGTCTGATAAACCATTGATGACAGGCACAGTTGAGTTTTTTGACAATTCTATTAAGGTCTCATGTTTATACACCCTCGCCATAATAGCATGAACATAGCGCGACATAACACGGGCTGTATCGGCGAGAGATTCCCCGCGCCCGAGCTGGATATCTTTATAGCTAAGGTATATCGCATGCCCGCCCAGTTCAGTCATTGCCACTTCGAATGATATCCTTGTGCGGGTCGAGGATTTTTCAAAAAGCATTGCAAGCGTCCGGGATTTCAATGTGCTGGACATTTTCCCGCGCGCCCTTTTCTCTTTTAAATCGGATGCAGAATCAAGTAAATTGATAATGTCAGCGTATGATAAATCTGCGAGGGATAATAAATGAGATGGCAAAATCAGGACGCTCCTTGGTTAATGCTACAAATGTAGATACTTATTTAAATTACTTTTGATAAAGTCATCATAAGATATGGTGTTTATTGGAGAAAACGGAGTTAGTAATGAAGCTATATGAATATGATGCCAAGGAAATTTTCAAGAGAAAAGGTATCCCGGTTCCGGAAGGCATTCTTATCTCAGACCCGGGAGATGCAGGAAATATAGCCAGAAAATTCGGGAAGGTTGTTATTAAAGCCCAGGTCATGACCGGGGGACGCGGAAAAGCCGGCGGCATAGCAAAAGCATCAAACCCCCAGGAGGCATACCAGAGCGCACAGCGGATTCTGGGCATGTCCATCAAGGGATTGCATGTGAATAAGCTCCTTGTCGAGGAATACAAAAAGCCCGATAAAGAAATGTATCTCGGGATTACCATAGACAGAGCCGCAAAATGCCCGCTCATAATGGTCAGCCCGGAAGGAGGTATCGATATCGAAGAGATAGCAAAAACCTCTCCACAGAAGATTATGAAAATGCACATCAATCCCCTAACAGGGATACATGATTACCAGGTAAGAACGCTCGCAAAATCTCTTAATAAGGATAAATCAGTGATTATTGCTGATATTATAAAAAAATTATACCGTGTTTTTATAGGTTATGATTGCACGCTTGCTGAAATTAATCCGCTGGCAGATACACAGGATGGAATTTTTGCACTGGATGCCAAGATGGTCATTGATGACAATGCGCTTTTCAGGCAGGATTTCAGGGAGGAAGAAACCGGGTCTCTTGAAGAAACGGCAAGGAAAAACGGTATGAGCTATGTGGAGCTTGATGGGGATATCGGGTGCATTGTCAACGGCGCCGGTCTTGCCATGGCAACTCTTGACATGATTAAACAATATGGCGGCGAGCCTGCCAATTTCATGGATGTAAGGGCAGGGGCAAATGAAGAACAGATGAAAAATGCCCTGACGATAGTCTCATCCAATAAAAAGGTAAAAGCCATAATCATTAACATTTTTGGCGGTCTCACAAAATGCGATGAGGTCGCCCGTGGGATTATTGATGTAATTCCGGAACTAAATGTACCGCTTGTAATCAGGCTCGCGGGGACAAACGAGGAAGAAGGGCGGACGATGCTTGAAAAATATCATGTAACCCTGGTTTCATCAAGCGAAGAAGCCGCATCGGAAGTGGTCAGACTTGGGCATTCTGATAAATAAGGACACCCGAGTTTTAGTCCAGGGGATTACGGGACGCGAGGGCTCGTTCCAGGCAAGACAGATGCAGGAATTCGGGACTAATATTGTGGCAGGGGTCACGCCGGGAAAAGGGGGCAGCGAGGTATATGGCATTCCGGTATTTGATTCTGTGTCGGAAGTTGCCGGAAAAACAAATCCCAACGCTTCTGTGATTTTTGTCCCGCCAAAATTCGCGGCGGATGCCATATTCGAAGCCATAGACGGCGGAATAGAACTGATTGTGTGCATAACAGAAGGCATTCCCGTACATGATATGATGCGTGTGTGCTCTTACCTTGATGGCTCGTCGTCAAGGCTTATCGGTCCGAATTGCCCGGGGATCACTACTCCTGGGGAATCAAAAGTTGGAATAATGCCAAATTCTATTCACAGACCCGGCAATATCGGGATTGTCTCAAGAAGCGGTACGCTTACTTATGAGATTATAGACCTTTTATCAAAAAACGGAACCGGGCAATCCGCATCCGTGGGTATTGGAGGAGACCCGGTGAACGGGACATCGTTCGTGGAGGTATTAGGACTCTTTGAAAAAGACCCGAAAACCCATGCAGTTGTGCTGGTGGGTGAAATAGGCGGGACGGCAGAAGAGGATTCAATCGGGTTCATAAAACAGATGAGTAAACCTGTCATAGGTTATATCGTGGGTATTTCTGCGCCGCCCGGAAAAACAATGGGTCATGCAGGTGCGATTGCCTCAGCAGGCAGCGGCACAGCGCTTGAAAAAATAGCAGCTTTTGAAAAAGCAGGCATCCTGGTTGCAAAAAGCCCGGCAGAAATTGTGCGGAAGGTAAATGATATTTTGTGATACAGGGTTCCCAACAGTGTTTTCTTAATTCGACAATAAGTGAATCCCGAATCGTCAAACAGTGAAGCCTTTCATGTTTTGACCGCAAAAGATTTAAGATGGTGTACGATAGTAGAGTGTACAAACCCATTGAAATCGATGGGCAGGAGGAAATGGTTCAGAAATATTTTCTATACTGAGGCATATTTGTATTTTATTGGCTTTATGCCTATTACCAAAATACTTTAATATATGTATGAAGTATAGATACTGTAGTATCGCATGACGGGTGGCACGACCGAATTGCTGATAGTTCGATGGTGAACGATTCGGCTTGTGCAGCTTCTTTCAAGAGGCTGTGGTTGTTTCACTCAAATAATATGAAGGAGGCTCTTGAAAAGGAGGAAACGAATAATTATGACTAAAAAATTGAATAGAATTACAAATATAATAACTGTGCTTATGGCACTGCTGCTTTTAGGGATTGCAGCAGGGCCGGCGAGTGCAGCAGATACAAATATATTGGTTCAACGGAACGTTTCGGGTGGAACCAACGTTACCATTAATGGAACGACAAGTCCGTTTGGTACGGATAACTTCAATCAAACATATACAAACAAGGTTGAAGCATTGAACTTTACCATCAATATCAACACGACAGCTGCGGGTACAAATAATCTTACAAATGTTTCTATTGATTTCACCGGCACTGGTATAACTCTTCTGCCTACATTCAGTAATATAGGCGTTGCGGACTCTTCGCTTTTGTTATCAACAGCCGCAGGTCTTATACCAAATGTGAATCAAGCAAATGGTGGTTGGAACCAAACGAACACAAATGTTTCAGTAACATCTACGTCTATTAATTTCACTTCGAATGCAAGTTCGGTTGGCACTGAAATAAATAGTTCAGCTTTGTTATGGGTAAATGTTACAAAAGCAAGAATGCCGAGTTCAGCAGGCAATGTGACCATCACTATATATGCCTATAACAGAACGGTTGGTATTGGCACAAACGTTACAACAGTTACTTTGCAGGTTCTTGCAGACAGCACAGCACCCACGGTCACAAACCTGACCATGAACGGCTTGAACACAAGCAGCTTTGTAATCAACAACACTGTAGGTGGATTCCCGTATCAGACTGGTAGAAATATTTCGAATTTGAACTACACCTTTGACATAAACGAGACAACCGCAGGATTTACATCAGGCATTAACTATAGCACAATTCAGGTATGGTTCGACTACGGAAGCCCAGGTGCGGTATTGGCAATAAACACAAACACTACTATGGCAGGTTTGACAAATACATCGCTCAACAACACTAATTTGATCCTTAACAGGACAAGAAATGTAACTATAAGCGCCGATGGAAATACCATTAATTTCGCAACGTTGGGTAATCTGACAGCCTCTACAACAGGCACTGCACATACACTGTATGTAATTGCCAGAGACAATTCTACAAACGAATACAATGCCACAACCCAAACATTCTACATGCCGAGGATTATTCTCGGGGCAAACAGGACAAGCGGCGTAACAGCGAACAACACTGATCGAGTTAAAATCTTTGCGAACTTCCTCAAACCGGACGGCTCCGCTGATACGAGAGGAGCAGGAGCAAGTGGAGCGGACAATGTGGTAACATGGCAGGCAATAACATCTGGAGCCACTGTAGTGACTGCACAGACAAATTCTCTTAACTCAACAGGCGGTCAAAGTGTTACAGACAATGATGTATTATTTACTACCGCCGGAGCCAAGACCATAAGGGTTTCTTACAACGGCACATCGAATGACATCGTGATAACAGCAGTAGCCGCTGTGGCAAATGGTGCAGCAGGTATTAATGGTGTCACGACGACCACATCAGGGACTCTTGTCGCTAACGGAACTGATAGTTTGAATCTCTCGATACAGGCGATAGATTCAAGCGGCAATGTAGTTCTCAAGTCAGGCAGATTGGTTACAGTAACCCAGACAGGCACTGCAGCAAGCTTGGGTTCTACCGCTGGATATACGGACTCCAACGGTATGATAAATTTCACAGTGACATCCACCACAACAGCAGGCACAGTGACATTCCAGCCCACTATTCAACTGGAAAATCTTACGGCTGTTAACACTAACACAGTGACGGTCACAGTTGGCACTGGTCCGGTAAGATTCATGATAGTAAACACAAGCGTTAACGGCAGTTCTAATGCAGGCACGAGCTATATTGGTCTTGGAAAAGCTTCACCAGGAGCTAATGTAAGCGTTGACAGCCTTGCGGCAGGCAACACTACCATAATATCTGTATTCCTGACCGACGATGGCAATCATACGATAGCCAGCTCAACTGTCAACTTCGCCCTGAGTGGGAGCGGCAGCCTGAGCGCAACGTCTGCAACCACAAACAGCACAGGCTTTGCGAGCGTGACCTTTACATCGGGCACGGTTGCAGCCAACCTGAGCAGCATAATTAACGTAACCTCAGCCAGCAATGCTACGCTGTTCACCTATGTGAGGGTGAATACCACCAACGGCTCAGCCAATAAGATCGTATTGACTGCAAACAGGACAGGACTTGCAACAAGTACGGTAGCAAGCGTAAATGCAAGCATCCAGGATGTTTATGGTAATGCGGTAAACGTGAGCGGAGTTAATGTTACATTCAGCATCATATCAGGTGCAAGCCTTGGTACGTTGTCTCGAAACTTCACATTAACAGACACTACTGGTACAGCAGGTACCAACTTTACTGCTGGCAGCACTGCGGGAACCGTGGTGATACAGGCGAATTCAACTACCATGATACTGCCAGGAAGTCCGGGCAATATCACCAATATTACCCTGACCATAGGTGTTCCGGATGGAATGACATTGACTCTGAACAAGACCAACATGCCAACCACGGCTAATGCGACCAATGGCGCCCCGATAGTTGCAACAGCGCAGCTAACAACAGGCGGCAGCCCGATTGGCGCTTCAGGTGTGAATGTAACCTTCCTGATAACCAGCGGAAGCATATTCGATCCCAACAATGGGACTGTTGGTACTAACAACGGTACAAGTATCGTTGTACAAACCAATAGCTCGGGCATAGCTCAGGCTCAGGTCAACGGCTCAGGAACAGTTGGAACGGCTACCCTGACCGCAGCGGATACAGACAATCCAGCCATTGCGACACAGATTGGTTCCATAACCTTCACAGGTTCACCGACAACCTTCACACTGACTAACGGCACCATTTCAAGCTCTGCTGGAGTAAGCAGTACAAATGTGACCGTACAGTTGAAGGACTCGGCAGGAAACAATGTGGGTTCAGCCAATGGAGTAACCTTTGTAGTTACCGGAGGCAACTTATCTGCATCAAGTGGAACGACAAATGCCAGCACAGGCCAGTTGACTGTAACCCTGAGCGCCAATACCGCATCAGGTGCAGTATCGCCAATGGTTACAGCCTTCATATCCGGCATGTCGCCAACAAGCGTTTCACTGACCGTTAACATGCCGCAAACTGCAGCCAATGGTACCATATCAGGTACAGTAACCAATGCCACCTCAGGCGCAGCAATATCTGGAGCAACTGTAGCAGTAACATCAGCCGGAGTATCGACAACAACTGATACCAACGGCAACTACAGCATAAGCATTGCAGCAGGCACATACACGGTGACAGCCAGCGCAACCGGATACCAGACTAAAACAACTACCGGTGTAGTTGTAACCTCAGGCAGTGTAACTACCCTGAACTTAGCCCTGACTCCGACAGTTGGAGTGCCAATACTGGTATCTTCCATAACGCCGAACAGCAGGAATGCACAGGTAGGTACACCAGTGACCTTATTCATGTCAGTGATTAACGGCGGAACAGCAACAGCCACTAACGTGAGTATTGCACAGGCATCCGGCTTGCCAGTAAATGTAAGCTATACGCCATGGAATGGCACAGCATTCACAGGTCCGGCAAACACACCTGTAAACATAGCAGCGGGCGGCACGGCTAACTTTGTGCTGGCTATCAATGCAACATCAGCATTTAGCAGTTCGTCGCTGACGTTCAATGTGTCCGGCACCAATGCAGCAGCAGCTCCGATAAGCGGAGTTAACACGCTGACCATCTCAGCAAGTGCAACACCCTTGCCGGATATCATCATGATATCCACAACGCTGAATGTAAGCACAGCGGTTAGCACGGCAACGAGCTTTGCAATAGCTACATCGAATGTCGGAGCAACGGCAACCGGCGTAAGCCTTAATGTGGTCGTCCCGTCTTCGATAACAGGGCTGGCATATCAGGTGAACCAGACCAATGCAACAACCGGAGCCATCATCGGTCCGGCAACCGGATTGACCATCAATGCTGGCGCACAGCCGACCTTTGCAGTGTTCCTGCAGCCAACACAGCCGATAGCCTTTGATCCTACAAACAACAGGATAACGCTGCAGTTGGTAGATGGTACCGGCAGAATAGTCGGAGCACAGTCAGTAGCAATATCCACAACGTAAAAAAATACAATGCAGAGAGAAAGGTGTTTATGAAAATAAACACCAACTCTTTTTTCTTTTTTAATTCATCAAAGGTCTTTTTTAAGCGTATTAACGCATCTATCCAGTTTGCATGACATTGCATTTCAGAATAACAAAAACACATTCTTAATGCAAAATAGAAGATTAATGCTCGACGGGTAGCTATAAATACAGTGCGCGAAGTACATCGTAATCCATGAAAGTAATAGCTCTGCATGGTTCGGAATACTCTGATAGCTCTGGCAATGCCGAAACGCAAGAGCAGAATTGGATTGTGTTGCATCCAGATCAACACACATCAGCATCCTATGATGTTACCCTTGATACGGTTGGAACATACCTATTGCAGGTAAAAACCCTTGCAGGCTCACAAGAAACCCTCCTGTTCGGAGGCAGCATCTATTTTGATAAAAAATATGTGGGGGATATAAAGGTTCATCGAAGCAATGGCACGAATAACATGCTGGACACTGAATTTATAATCGAGGTTAAGACCAAAGGAAGGCATAACGTAACGATTTCTAACGAAGTTGGAGGGGAAAAAACAAGGCTGCATTTAAGGATAATGGGAATTTCAATATATTTCGATATGCTCAGGTCAGTGGCTCGCAATCCTGAAATGTATGTGATGGATGACAAGCGAGGGACTTTTGAGACACATACAATGGGCATATCAAGAATATCGGATAAAAAGAGTACTCGCACAAAAAAGGTATTAGCACTGCACGGTTCGGAATACTCTGACAGCTCTGGCAACATCGAAACGCAAGAGCGAAATTGGGTAGTATTGCCTCCGGACCCATGCACATATGTATCCTATGACTTTACCCTCGATATGGTTGGACTATGTCAACTACATGTTATAACCCTTGCAGGCTTGCAGGAAACCCTGCTATTCGGAGGCAGCATATATTTCGATAATAAATTTGTCGGAGACATAGGGACCCATCGAAGCAACGGCACAAATAAAATACAGGATAGTGAATTTTTAATTGAGGTTACGACAAAAGGAAGACATAACATAACGATTTCAAACGAAGTCAGGGGCAAAAATTCCAGCGAAGCTCTATGCAGGCTGCATTTAAGAATAATGGAACTATGGATGGACTTAGAAATAGGGATTAAGGCAGTAATCGATAATCCTGAAATGTTTAGGGTGACTGAGGATTTTGTCGAAACTCTCGATAAGTATCTATCCGGACTAAAAGCTATCGGAAATGGACGGCTATATGAAAAGAATTTCATGGCGCATATAATGATTGACCACTTTAAAATACATACAGATTATATAAATAAATTTAAAACTATTTCTGGATCTACAGTCTTAGAACTTGGTTGCGGGTCCGGTGGAAGCTTGCTACAGTTAGAATCATATGGAGCAACTGTGGTTGGCATTGAAATTGACCCGAGTTTAATTAAATTAACAAATTCTCGTCTTAAAACCTCAAAAACCGCATACTGCGTTCAAGCGGATGGATTTTGTCTTCCCTTTCCGGACGCAGCTTTCGATATATGTGTATGTTCTCATGTCTTAGAGCATGTTGCCGATCCACATAAACTGGTTAGAGAGATAAACAGGATTTTAAAGATAGGCGGAGTAGCTTTAATAGAATTTCCTAACCGACTGTATCCTGTAGAACCACACGGAAATCTATTTTTAATGTCCTATCTTCCTTTAAATGTCGCCAAACTTTGTGCAACAATTTTTGGTAGCAAGTGGCTCGTTTCCGGGGAATATAGATCGAGACTACACGTAATGCATTTACTGAAAGGTGAATACTCATATTTTTCCATCAAAAAAATTATCAGGAATTTACCTCTTATAATATGTGATGTCAATCCTGTTGATAGGCTGGTGCTTGAAATGCCGATGGTCAAGAAATATCCCCCTAAACTGAAAAGACTTCTATCATTATTGGTCTCTCGCAATATTACAATTATAGTGAAAAAAGAAAAGGCAGTTCAACACAAAAATTTATTAAGTCTGAAACCATACTTCGAAAATAAAGGAAGAATTATTAAAAATGTATAATGTTTACAACTTATTACAGTGTGGAAAAATGAACAAGTTAAAATAATAGAAGGTGGTAAAAATCGTTCTGCAGAATAAAATCCTATTGATTGCTGTATTTGTTATTATTACGTCTCTTCCCGGATGCATATCTCAACCGCCAGCAGGCAAAAAAATGGAAGTTGTCCCAGTGATAGATTATTATCCTCTTGGAGGATTCGCAGAGAAATCTGACGGCGCGTTTATGGTATTAAAAGGCGGTATTTCCGACGTTAAGAAGAATTTAAATGATATTGTTATAAAAAAAGCGGCTCAACCTTCTACTTTTTCTGTTAGCGACGATTTGAATCTTGTGGTATTCAGGGGTGTTTTCAGTACGGGCGGATACAGGATAAAAATCGAGCAGGTGGAGAAACAGGGAAATGAGTTTATAGTTTATGCCAATTACACAGACCCGGGAAAAGGGATGGTTGTAACTGAAGTGTTTACGCAGCCCACTGCGATAATACCTATTGGGAAACTGGAAAAGGGAACTTATAAGGCATCGTTAAAAGTAACGAGGGAAATCGAAGATAAAAATGGCAGCAAGGTAATTGAAACAGAAAAGGAGTTGAAGGGTCTTGAGTTCAAAGTTGAATAGATTGTTTGTAACTCTACTGGTCTGCGTTTTCGCGATCAGCATAGTTTCGGCTAAAATTGTTCAAAGCGATGTGAAAAAT
This sequence comes from uncultured archaeon, assembly GCA_902386255.1. Taxonomy (GTDB): domain Archaea; phylum Halobacteriota; class Methanosarcinia; order Methanosarcinales; family Methanoperedenaceae; genus Methanoperedens. Next base: position 2,788 of record CABMII010000033.1, on the reverse strand, counting down.
GACTTAAAAAAGATTAGCCTGTCCGGTTCAGATGAAAAAATAAGTTCGAATCTCGGACTGAAAATCACAAATGCCATGCCAGAAGATGAGATACCAGTGATTGTTTTCATGAAAAAAACTGATAAAATTACTTCAAAGACGGCACTCCAGTCCTTACTTTCATCGGAAGTAGAATCCGTTGGTGGAAAAACAGGACGCAAGTATAATGTTATTGATGCATTTTCTGCAAAGATGCCCGCTGCAAAAATTCCCAAGCTATCAGAAATGCCCGAAGTTGAAAGAATATACTACGATGAAATCGTTTCGCTTCCGCCGCAGCCTTCCTCAGAGAGTATTTTAATGGCAAATTCCACACAGACGATAGGAGCAAACTATGTGTGGAATACCCTGGGATACACCGGTACGGGAATCAAAGTTTCGATTATAGACACAGGTATAAACTACAATCAGCCGGATCTTGGGGGAGGATTCGGCTCCGGGAAAAAAGTGGCTGACGGATATGATTTTGTGAATAACAACGCAAACCCGATGGATGACCAGGGACATGGAACCCATGTGGCAGGAATAGTGGCTGCAAACGGCACGATAAAAGGTGTCGCGCCAAACGCAACCCTGTTTGCAGTCAAGGTATTAGACAGTACAGGTTCAGGCAGCACTTCAGACGTAATCGCAGGAATCGATTGGAGCATAGCCCACGGCGCCAATATAATAAGCATGTCTTTTGGCAGCCCCACTCAACCTACAGACGAATTTGCAGATATATTAAATATAGTATCCGACGCTGCTGTGGATAAGGGCGTGGTAGTGGTAGTGGCAGCGGGAAATGAGGGGCCGGGTGCAGGTACAATAGATGCCCCAGGGTCATCCAAAAAAGTGATAACAATCGGCGCTTCAAACAGTGCCGGCACGGTAACGATTTCGGATGATACGATAGCCTCATTCAGTAGCCGCGGTCCTTCTGCCTTTGGTAGGCTTGACCCCGAAGTCGTTGCCCCTGGTGTGAACATAAACTCCACAGTTCCAACAGGTACATGCGAGCTCTGTGACTCCTCTGGCTATAAGATTCTGTCCGGTACTTCCATGGCAACACCGATGGTTTCCGGTGCAGCAGCTCTTCTTCTCCAGAAAAATCCATCACTTACCCCGGTACAAATCCGGGCTATCCTGATGCATACCTCAAGCAATCTTACAACTTCAAATATTCATGTATTTGAGAAAGGTGCAGGAATAATAAATCTCACAAATGCATTTACATATAACGTCAGTGCAAGCATTAATGGAAACGACAGGTGGGAGGAAAGCGTAATTCCCGGTTTCAGCACCATTGGAAATCTGGTATTGAACAACAATAACTCTTATTCCGTCAATTTTACCTTTTCCCTTGAGGCAATTACTGATATTGAAAGATATAATAACATACCTGTATCAAGCTTTAATCTTCCAGATTATGTGATTATAGATGCAGGCAGCAGTAAAACCGTCAATATAACTTTTACCCCTCCATCTGGGGTAAAACCTGCAATATACGGCACAACCCTGATAGTGTCGAACTCAACAACGGGAGCGCTCAGGATTCCTGTGGTTATCACGATACCGCTGATGGGCAGCGGTTCTATTCAGGGAACCGTAAATAATGCCACCACCGTGTCTAATATTTACAAAGGGGATTGGATTTACTACAAACTGAAATCATATAATGGCACCACTCTGAATGCCTATCTTAACTGGTCAGACAACACCAGCGACCTTGATTTATATCTTTTTGCGCCGAATGGCAAGCTTGTGGGGTCTTCAGAGCAAGGGGTGGGTGTCATCTCAGAGGTCGTAACTCTCAATAACATGGTGTATGATGAATACTGGGTTGCAGTGCATGCATTTTATTTGAATGGCAGCAACGTAAATTACTATTTGAATGTATCTTATCCCAGAGGAACAAAAGGAAACCTTGCTGTAAATCCATCTTTACTGCAAAGCGCAGTAGCAAGCAATGAAGTCAAGAATTTCACATTCTCGATAATCAACGATGCCACTGCGAAGTCGAATCTGAATCTGAGTGTTAAAAAACTGATGCCAGGCGGGAATAACTTTTCAAGCGGCACCGTAAACAACACGGGTTCAAATTATTCGCTTGCATGGGATGCCGGTTCAAGTGGAATGAATCTTAAGAATACGCGGTATATGAATGCAACCCTGCAGTGGGTGAATCCTGCAAACGATCTTGATTTGCTTCTTGCATATAATGATGGGACTGGATGGTTTGCGACCCGCTTTGCATCAACACACAATAATCCACAGCTTAATCAGGCGTGGGAAGGGCTGGAGAACGTGGATATCCAGCAGTATCTCAAGAACTATTCAGATTTTGGCGTATTTATTAAAAATGCTGGAAACCCGGAGACGTATAATCTTACAATCAATTTTACAGACAATGTTCCGTGGAGTGGAGCATCGGTGAGCGAAACCCAGATTTCATTAGGTTCAGGGGAATCACGGCAGATAAATGTTATGATAAACGGCTCTCAAATAACCCAGAACACAACAGACCTCATATTTGCAATTCAGGATTCGACGGAAGATTATGCTGCGGTTCCAATCAGAATAAATTTAAATAATCCATCAGCTACTGCAGCGGCTTTATTGGTATCTTCCATAACGCCGACAAGCAGGAATGCACAGGTCGGCACGCCGGTGACCATATTCATGTCAGTGATTAACGGCGGAACAGCAACAGCCACTGGCGTGAGTATTGCGCGGGCATCCAGCCTGCCTGTAACCGTAAGCTATCAGC
>CABMII010000032.1 GCA_902386255.1 uncultured archaeon | reverse complement strand
GCTTTTTCCGATTCCCCTACCCATTTGGATAACAACTGCGGGCCCCGGACGCTTATGAAATTAGCAGAACTCTCTGTCGCTACGGCTTTTGCAAGGAGTGTTTTCCCGGTTCCTGGAGGACCGTAAAGAAGTATTCCCCTCGGAGGACGGATGCTCATCTTTTCAAATTTCGAAGGATGGTTAAGAGGCCATTCAACGGCTTCTTTTATTTCCTGCTTTGCCTCATCAAGCCCGCCCACGTCGTCCCATGCAACCTTCGGGACCTCTATCATCACTTCCCTCATTGCTGAGGGTTCAACTTCCTTGAGCGCATCTTCAAAATCATTCGCTGTGACGCGCATGCTTTCAAGCACCTCGCTCGGAACGGCTTCATCCTGTTTGATTTTTGGAAGATATCTGCGAAGCGCTTTCATTGCTGCTTCTTTAGCAAGGGCTGATATATCCGCCCCCACAAAACCATGCGTCCTGTCTGAGATATATTCAATCCTTACCTCATCCGAAAGCGGCATGCCCCGCGTATGTATCTGGAATATCTCTATTCTTTCATGCCTGTCCGGCACTCCTATTTCTATCTCGCGGTCAAACCTGCCCGGGCGGCGAAGCGCCGGGTCAATGGCATCAATCCTGTTCGTGGCGCCTATGACCACTACCTGCCCCCTCTCTTCAAGCCCGTCCATCATCGTAAGAAGCTGCGCCACAACACGCCTTTCCACTTCCCCTGTCACTTCTTCCCTTTTTGGGGCAATGGAATCCAGTTCATCTATGAAAATTATCGATGGCGCATCTTTATTTGCCTGCTCGAATATTTCACGAAGCCGCTGTTCGCTTTCACCGTAATACTTGCTCATTATCTCAGGACCAGCAATAGAGAAGAAATTCGCCCCGGATTCATTTGCGACCGCCCTTGCGATAAGCGTTTTACCAGTCCCAGGCGGGCCGTACATCAAAACACCTTTAGGCGGCTCTATTCCCAGTCGTTCAAACACTTCAGGGTGTTTCATGGGCAGTTCTATCATCTCACGCAAGCGCTGGATTTCGTCAGTTAAGCCGCCAATATCCTCATAAGTTATACCGGTCCCTGTGACCTCCAGCACCACCGGTTTTTCCCTGAGTTTTATTTCAGTATTATCTGTAATCAGTATAACGCCGTCAGGTTCGGCTTCTATTACAATTAGAGGTATCGCCTGCCCGGTTACCACCTTTCCCAGGAAAGGATGCGCCATTGTGCTCATTACAGGTATTATATCCCCTTTGGTGATGGGGCGCTTCATTATCTGGCGTTTGACCATCTCATCGGCTTCACCTTTGAACTGGATGGATGTGCCTTCCGAAGGTGCAAGAATTACATGCACGGCCGGCTTGACTTCTGCCTTTTTTATTTTAACGGAGTCGCCGATGCCGACTCCCGCATTTTGCCTGATAAACCCGTCAATCCTGATAATATTCTGTTCCCAATCATTCCGGTCTGCACGCCAGACTTTTGCAGACGTTTTTTTCTTCCCTTCGATTTCTATGATATCTCCGGGCACAAGCTGTAATACCATTAATGTATGCGGGTCAAGACGCGCTATTCCTCTTCCTGCATCGTTCGGATATGCCTTTGCAACTGTGAGCTGGTTGTTATGCTTTTCGTCCATTGTTATATCCCCTCAGATATTTTGATTTCCTTTCAATGTGTGGATTTAAATATATTCCTGGCTACTTAATAGTATCACATGGATAAAACTGTTTGCAGCTAACAAACAATCGGCAGACAGATTAGAATTGTAACACAATCTGCGCCGATATACCACCAAATAAATGTAGTATAAAAATTATAAACGGTGCAAAAATTACAATATCGTTATAACTACCAGAATTTCCACCAGGGTTTTTCCCCGCCCATGCCCACCGGGCCGCTCTTTAAGTATTTTTCAGGCTCGGACTCAAACGCTTTCTTGCATCCCGGGGCGCAGAAGTAATATGTCCTGCCCTTATATTCGGTCCTATACTGTGCGGTTTTCTCATCGACCTGCATTCCGCAAATCGGGTCTATCTGCATTTTATCTTCTCCTTAATTTATTTACTTGAATTGCCGTGGTTCCAAAATGGACATATCAATTTATGTACTTTACGGTTAATGTAAAATTATTTTCCTTAACCTGTGAATTTCCATTATCTAACTGTTTTTCTGTAAATTTTGCGCAAACTAATTAAATAAGGAGATACAAAAAAGAAAATGGATAGAGAAGTGAACGATGTCTATAAATGAATTGATGCTTGTAGTATTCCTAATCAACCTGCCGTTTGGTTATTTGAGGAGCAATGCCACCAAATTCTCAAAGCAATGGATGATGGCAGTACATATCCCGGTGCCGTTTGTGTTCTTATTAAGGATTTTTTCAGGTTTGGGCCTCGCTTATATACCATTGCTTGTGCTATCAGACATTGCCGGGCAAATTGCAGGCGGAAAGCTCAGGGAACACCTGTGAATTGGAAAGAGTAAAGTAACAAAACCTGAACATTTAGTTAAGCGGTAGGGACATAAACGCTAATTTACCATAAGTTTTTTGGAATAGTTTTAACTGATTAATAAACAAATAATATGTGGGTACCTTGTTTCCGGAATCAGGGGACACTTCCCTTGTTATCCAACCGAGAACGTGGGAGAGGCCATGTCGATGCTTAACACGGTCAGGCTGCCGCTTATCTTCATCTCCGGTGTTTTTATCCCGATATCCACTATGCCAATCGGCCAGGAGATCGCACCGATATCCCCACTTACATACGGAAATGATATACTCGAGTACGTATACCGGAAAATCGCTTTTTTCACCGCCGCTGGATATCGTGGTGCTGGTGATCTTTATACTGGTCCTCCAGATCACAGCAAATTACCTTTACAAGAAGTTTAACGAGTGAAAGTTAATCGGTGTTTGAGTTCCTAGGACTTCGCATTATGTAGATGCTCAAATTTGACCTTCAACAGGGTTTTCCTGCCATTCTTAAATATGACTTCTGCGCCATCCTTTTGAATCGCTTTTGGAACACGCACAATCCCACTACTATTTGGTTCAATTTTTCTCTTGTAATAAAGCTTGTCATCATCCCACCATGGCAGAGGAGTGTTGTTATACACTTGACTTCGCCAGTTAACCTATAAAGGAATATTACATTCATAAGTTTTGACCAAAAACTATGAATAAAAATGTAACATTCCCTATAGGCAATATTGTAATGCTCGATAGAATAAAAAAAGATTAT
>CABMII010000031.1 GCA_902386255.1 uncultured archaeon | reverse complement strand
TTTTGTGTTTTAATACCCAATCAGGATGTGTCATGTATTACGTATATACGTAATACTAAGATATAAGCATTTCGGTAGGGGTTGATCGATTTCTAAGAAATAGTGCGTAAATCAGGCGGAGTTAGGGCTTAATCTATCTTATAAAACCCCATGAGATGTACATTATGGTCACCTTCCTCCACCACAACTACCGCAATCTCCTCCACAGCCGCCAAATATATCATCTTCTTCACTATCTCCTTGAGTTTTCAGTCTGCTGAGTCTTCTTTTCTTATCCGTGATTATTGCGTCAATATTGTTCCATTCTATACTCCCAGGTTTGCAATGTTCCTTTACTTTTTCAATTTCAATGATTTCTTCTTCAAGTTCCTTTATTGACATCATTTAATCTCCATTCAGTAATTGCCTCTTGATAATAGCATTGCTTTAAGGTGTATATGGCTTTGGTCAAGGCATAAATAACCGTTCATCACATACTTGTTAATGATAAAATATCCAGGGTGAGAATTATGAAAATTAACGGCAATACGATTTTAATCACAGGAGGCGCAACAGGAATAGGTTTCGCACTTGCGCAAGCCTTTGTAAAAGAAGGTAATAATGTCATAGTATGCGGAAGAAGAGAACATAAATTGAAGGAAGCAAAAAGTAAACTTCCCCAAATACATACCAGAGTATGTGATTTAACAAAAGAAAAAGAGCAAGAGGCATTATATAATTGGATTAAATCTGATTTTAAAGACATTAACATATTAGTGAACAATGCAGGAATCCAGAGAATGATTGATTTTAAGAGAGGCATTTCTGATTTGACTGCTGGTGAAAATGAAATAGACATAAATTTAACAGCACCCATTTACTTATCAGCCTCTTTTATTCCCTTGTTGCTAAAACAGAAAGAATCGGCCATTATCAATGTATCTTCCGGGTTGGGTTTTATCCCAATAGCTGTTATGCCGGTTTATTGTGCCACTAAAGCGGCTATGCATTCATTCAGTTTATCCATCAGGCATCAGTTAAGGAACACACCAATAAAAGTGTTTGAAGTAATTCCTCCAACGGTTGACACAGAGTTAGATAAAGGGGCAAGAGATGAAAGAGGACAGGCGGATAAGGGCATACCTCCAGTAGAAGTCGCCAGAGCAACCTTGAAAGCATTAGAAAAAAATGAGTATGAGATAGCGATAGGCATGGCTCAAAATTTACGAATGGGAGCGAGAAATAATCCGGAACAGATTTTCCAGGGCATAAATCAATAATTTATCTTGATGTTGCTGTTACGCTGAGCGGTTGTCGTGGGTATTGGAATCACTGTTATTATTGAGGATGTTCCACCAATTCTATAACCACTCCTTCAGGGTCTTTAAAGGTCGCAAGTTTCATGCCACCCTCAAGTTGCATTGGCTCTAAATTGAAAACTACTCCCTTACTTTTAAGTTCATTTGTCGTAGCCTCAATATCATCCACAGAAAAAGTGATATGGTCATTTATTGGAATTGAACCCCCTCCAATTTTGAGTTTAACACCTTCCGAACGCTTCGGAACATTTTTACCTCTACACTTCATAAGTTCAATTTTACTTCCATCCTTTTCTACGAAAACTGCTGATAATCCCGCTTCTGCCATCTCTATCTTGCTGGAAACAGAAAAGCCAAGGACATCAGTATAGAATTCCACTGACTGATGTAAGTCGTTTGTCAAAATCCCGATATGGTCGATTCTTTTAATCATTGTTTTTCCTCCCTTGCTGCTTTTTAAGAATGCCTTTTGAATAATAAATCTTTTCATGATCTTTTTGAAGTTTGCATTACACTTTTGAGCGGTTATTAGGTGCATGCCGTTTGATGTTGACGCGGGGCGCTTTTCTGTTGCTTTGAAGAAAGGCATGAGCATTTTCTATTTATCTTTTATTGCGTATTGTTCTTAGTTAAAAATCCTCGCAGGCGGCGAACATGAATCCAGGCATATCAGCTATTACGCATTTCATGTACATATCTGCGGCCGCGAAGCGCAGAAAATATTGCCGCAAATAACGCCAATAATGCACCGCTATACATAACGATTCGCATGCCGCTCATGAAAGAACTTGAGATCATATTTGGGAAGAAGCTGGTTCCTAATATGGCATTTGCATTTTTCGGAGGCAAAGAATTTAGTACATCCGGCGGCAGAAGCGTTTTCATAGGGTTGTAGCCAAGAAGCGCAGCAAACAGGGTAGATGATGGAGGCAGCCTGGAGATTTGAAGGGCGGTAGCACTGGAAACATTTTGCGAAATCAACCCATCATACAGTGCACCGGGAAGGCTTGAGGAAACGCCAATGATTAAAAGGCTGAAGAATATGGCGAGGCTGAACATGAATGATACATTTAACAGAGTTGCCCTCATTCCGGAAGTAACGCCCCTGTATTCAGGCGGGACCGAGTTCATCACGGCGGCAGTGTTAGGCGCAGAGAACATTCCCTGCCCTACACCCAAGAAGAATATTGTTATTGCGAAAGGCGTGTAATTGAAATCGGCCGGCATTGAAGCAAGAATCAGGAAACCTATTACATTTAGTAACATACCCATAGTTGAAAAAAGTCTCGCGCCATACCTGTCAGAGAGGTATCCTGATATAGGGCCTGATATCAAAAAACCAGCCACTAACGGAATCATGTCTATTGCTGCCTGGAATGGCGTATCTATGAAGCTAACTCCGTGAAGCGGCAGCCAGATGCCCTGCAGCCAGATTATCAGCATGAACTGCAAACCTCCTCTTGCCAATCCTGCCAGCAACATGCTCAGATTACCTGCCGCAAATGCTCTTATCCTGAAAAGCCACAGGTGGAACATGGGATCCTTTGCCTTCGTTTCTATGAATGCAAATAGAAAAAGTAAAGCAATACCGAGGCCGAAGCCTGCCTGCACCCATGGATTTGTCCAGCCGGTTGAGCTGTTGCCATAAGGCAAAATGCCGTAACTTAAGGAAAGAAGTATAGTTGTCAGTGAAACTGCAAAAGTTATGTTTCCGAGTATATCCAGCTTTTGGTTTTTCCGTATTGTTGCAAGCTCATGCAGTGCCACGTATGCCCATATTGCTCCGGCTATGCCAATGGGTACGCTTATAAGGAATATGAGATGCCAGTCGATAGCTGCCAGGATTCCGCCGATAAGCAATCCTGCCAGATTTCCTCCGATAGCTGCTATCTGGTTAAAACCCAGTGCTTTGCCCCTCTCATTCTCAGGGAATGCATCGGTAAGTATTGCAGCGCTGTTCGCAAAAAGGAAACCGCTCCCGAGCCCCTGGATCAGCCTGAGTATCGTAAGAGAGATAATACCTGCCGTACCCTGAACGAGATAGGAAGACGCGTAGAGGAGTATGGATGCGAATGAGAAGATGGCAAAGCCGATATTGTACAGCCTTACCCTGCCGAACATATCAGACAGCCTTCCAATTGTAACGACCGTGACAGACGAGACTATCGTATAGCCGAGCAGAAGCCACAGAAGCAGTATGAGATTGCCGGCAGAAAGCGGATTTACGCCAAGACCGTTGAATACTGCAGGCAATGAAATTATCAATATGGAACTGTCTATCGAAGCCAGCAGTGCTCCAAGAGTCGTGTTCGAGAGTGCCACCCATTTGTAATGGATGCCATACTTCCTCTCTTTCTCCTGCCTTTCAAAATCTGGAATTTTAATGCTTTTTTCCATAACTAATCACATACATTGGCTCATGTCGATATTAGGGGAAATAATAAGAATTTGTTTTCAACCTGTACCTTTTTGGCTCCCTATGGTTTCATGTATCATTTGGCACTATAGTTACACTTTCCCCGAGATCAAGAATGATGAACTCTTTTGGGTCTACACCATTTTCCCTAAGGTTCATCAGTAATTGCTCCTTTGGAGCATCGACACCTTCATCAGCCAGATGAAAAGTTCCAAAATGGGCGCCAATACTGACATTTGGTTTCAAGATTTTATGTGCCCTTACAGCATCTTCAGGATTCATGTGAACAGGACTCATGAACCATCGCGGTTCGTAAGCACCAATCGGCAGCAGTGCAACTTTAATATTAGAAAAATTCGCATGGAGATGTTCAAAGAAATTCCCAAAACCAGTATCCCCTGCATAATAAATTTGTCCCTGTGAACTTTCAATCATAAATCCTCCCCAGAGGGTCTTATTTAAATTCCAGGGAGTGCGGCCTGAAAAATGCTGCGCCGGAACAAAAAATACGCTTCTGCCATTTGAAAATGATGTCTTTTCACACCAGTTGAGTTCCTCTACCCTTTTTAACCCATTCTTTTCCAGGAATTTTTTGTTTCCCAGCCCGACTACAAAAAGCGGAGAGAATTCTTTTTCCAATGCTTTCAGTGTTGGCATATCCATGTGGTCGTAGTGGTTATGGCTCACAAGAACTGCATCAATCGGGGGAAGTTCTTCAAATTTAATTCCCGGAGCCCGGATACGTTTAGTTCCTACAAAAGATAAGGGTCCTGCCCGGGTTGACCAGATAGGATCAGTTAGGATATTTATCCCGTCTACTTGGATCAGGAACGTCGAATGATTGACGAACGTCACTTTTATTTCGTCGGCATTCACCTGAGAAACTGGTCCCGCGCTATGCTTTGATTCAATCCATTTCGGCCATTTCGCTCTCTTTCTATTGAAAATCCATTTGAGGAAATCTGCAAATCCATGAGATGGATTTTCTGGATTTTTGAATTTACCGCCATTATGGAGTGGTTCGGGATGTTCCATTGAAGACCTTGAAAATTTAATGCCACGCCAAAAGAAATAACTATCTGCATATTCCATGGGTTACTATTTATCATATCTGAATACCTGCAGTTGTGGACTACCCAGAGGACGCTCTTATAGTTTTGACTCCTTTCTATTTGAAGTTCAGAAGCCCAGTCCGCTGTAACAAATTTGTTTTGACAAAGTTCTTTTTGACAAAGTCTTTTTCAACCATTCTATAGAGCGCAGAATATTTATGCAAACGCATCTCTTATTTATTAAATGGGAGTGGGAAATAGAATGGGTTTTCTTGGCACAAAGGCTGGTCCGTTTGCAGATTTAACCTTAATCATCTCGATAGCGAGTTTTATAATACTCTGTTTGAGCATTGTATATGCAAAAAGAAAGATTCTTTCAAGACATTTTAGAATGGCAAGAATTGCTATGCTTCTATTGATTATTGCTTTTACTTGGATGGCTTTTCGCTTTATTGGAGGCTTTTATTCAATCGTGTCTCGTTTAACGGCTCTACCGAGTTTGGCTGTGTTATCCCATGTTGTTATTGGTGCACCAGCATTGATATTAGGAATATTTCTTGCATTTGACAGGATGATTAATAAGACTCGTTATCCAATGAGAACTGTTTTTCTATTATGGATATTGGCGCTGTTCTTAGGTATTGGGGTATATATTGTACGTTATATATTAATGACATTTCCGCCTCGTTAGCGCGTTGTGCGCTTTATCAATGAGCCAGGTTTCGTTCCTGTATTCAAGCGCAAAACGCAAATTTGAAGGCAGTATTTTCAGGATTTCTTCTCTCCTGTCCTTCTTGAACTTTATCCCGGGCGGCAGTTGTATCAGAATGCAGGCAAACTTTCCTCTAAACCACTATACAGAGCTGCCATTTAATAAAGCTTAATGGTAATATTACGCCGAGGTAGGGATTTGAACCCTAGCTTACCATAAGGTAAAACAGGTCTCGAGCCTGCCGCGTTAGTCCGCTCTGCCACCTCGGCACAAGTGTGTTTTTAATATAGTTTGTAGGCTATTAACCTTTGTAATACTCTATCAGGTGATTCATGAGGCTTGACTCTTATCTTGTTGAGATTGGCAATCTCGGTTCCCGGGGACGGGCAAAACGCGCCATTGTTGAGGGGCATGTGAATGTCAATGGTAAGATTATCACCAAACCTTCGTTTGACGTTGCATATTCCGATAACATTGATGTAACGGAGGGGCTTGACAAGCCTGCAGGCTACTGGAAACTTAAAGAGATACAGGAAAAAACAAACCTTATCAAAAAAGAAGACACTGTACTGGACATTGGCTCAAGCGCCGGAGGTTTTCTCATGTTCGCTTCAGAGATTGCTTCCCATGTCCATGGCATCGAGTTCAGCCGTGAGTTCCGCTCTTTACTTGGAAAACTCGCACATGAACGCCCAAATATAACCGTGGAATTCGGCGATATATTTACAATCCCTGTTGAAAAAGAGAAATTTGACGTTTTACTTCTGGACATCACCGCAAGCCCTTTATCGTCTATAAAAGCTCTTGAGAACGTGCTGCCTGCATTAAAAAGCGGCGGAAGGCTCTTACAGATAATTAAATTACCAAAAGACAGGGACAGGGAACCGATACTCAAGAAGCTGTCTTCTCTGGGATTGGAGATTGTCGAAATGCTTGAACCTGAGAAAAAAGAAGCATATATCATTGCAAGGAAGTTATAATGGAGCAATTTGATTTTGACCTGGAACGCATTTTTAAAATCATAAAAGACAAAAAGTGCAAAAATATCGGGCTTCAGTTTCCCGAAGGTTTAAAAAGGCAGGCAATCGATATTGCCGGGCAAATCGAAGCCGGAACCGGGGTAAGCGTGATTATTTCAGGCAACCCTTGCTTCGGGGCATGCGATATCGATACCGTCCTTGCAGGTGCCGTCGATATTCTTTTTCATTTCGGGCATTCGAAAATGGGCAGATACGACAACGTAATTTTTATCGAAATGCGCTCAAAAGTTGATGTCCTGCCCGCCGTTAAAACAGCACTTCCCCTGTTAAAAACAAAGAAAATCGGTCTTGTAACTACTGTGCAGCACATTCATAAACTGGATGAAGTTTCAAATTTCCTGAGAAACAATGGAAAGGAACCGGTAATCGGGAAAGGAGATTTGAGAGTTGTTTATCCTGGGCAGGTACTGGGATGCAATTTTACGGCTGCCCGAATTGATTGTGAAGAGTACCTTTACGTTGGCAGCGGGTTTTTCCACCCCCTCGGGGTTGCTATTGCGACAGGAAAAAGAGTGATTGCGGCAGACCCTTATTTGAACCTGGCACAAGAAGTCTCTCCTGAAAAATTCCTTCGCAGGAGAAGCGGATATATCGCAAAGGCGATGGATGCAAAAGTCTTCGGGATTATCGTTTCAACAAAAAGCGGCCAGAACAGGATGACGCTTGCGAAGCGGTTACTTGAAATCGCGCATAAGCACGGCATCACAGCGCAAATCATAATGATGGACATTGTTACTCCCGAACAATTGCTTGGATTCAAAATCGATGCTTATGTGAATACAGCATGCCCGAGAATCACGATTGATGATTCGGAACGATTTCATGTGCCCGTACTGACTCCTGCGGAATTTGAGATTACGCTTGGTGAAAGGAAGTGGGAAACCCTTGAAATGGACGAGATACTGGAAGGAACTGAGTAACCAAAATATCACATTTTAGCGTCAGGAACTATGGCAGGTATCTTTTCTTTTCAGGGTTGCTGGCCGAATGATTATACGATGGGGGGGGCGGAATGGTAATATTTACAATGATATCTGTATGACATCCTTCGCATGCCCAGTACCCTCTTGAAATGAAGGAGCCATTGGCATTGCCCGGTATTCGCCCGAATGTCTCGCTTATTCCATAACTTGAGGACAGGTTGCTGGCTTGTAAATAAAATGCCTGGTGGACGTTAGATTGGCTCAAATTGTAACCGGCTGCGGTAATATTGGAGTAACTTCCGAGAATCTCGGGGCTGTTATCTGCATAAATCCTGTTGCCATGACACCTGTCATCATCGCATACCCTGACTGTTGCCCCGGTATGTGTGCCTGCACCGAAGAGAGTAGCATTATGGCACAACATGCATATCTCTGAGCTATCTATTTGCCCGTTCCTGTTCGTATCCAAGCTAACGTTAACCATTTCAGCCGGATTGCTTGAATTTTGCCATTTTTGTTCGGATGCGTTCCAGTTCCAGACATTATTGTTGTAATCCGTTATGGAGTTGCCATTGTAGGATATCCCGCCAAGTGAAAGATATGTGGTATAATTTGTATTTCCCGCCGCAGCTTTATGTTTTTCATAAACATATCCGCTATGTTCAACCTGCGATAATACATCAGAATGACATTTCTCGCATGATATACTGCTGTAGAAAGTGTGCTGCCCTGCAAAAATCGAAACCGTATTCGGCATAACGTATAAACCAAATACCATTAAAGCAAAATATAACAGGAGTTTCCTATTCATCATATCACCCCGAACTGTTTGCAAAGAATTGTTTTGCATGCCTGTACAGAGTCGCAGTGTCGTTGGTTATGTAATGGGCAGACTGGTTCAATCCGCTAACGGCATTGCTTCCGTCGCCGTGGATGGTAATATTCCCTGCATCATCATAATTGGAATGGCAGTTTGTGCAATAAATCTGTTTGGTGAGATTATGCGCCACATTGATATTGTATATTTCAGTACTATTAGGATTATAACCATGGCATATACATCCCGCATTGGCATGGGCGCTAACGCTCACAGTTGATACTTTGGTCGGATGGCATTTGATGCAGAAATCTGCCGCAGTTGCGGGAGTTGTATTTTTATAGACCGTATGGCTTCCTGAAAATATGGCATACGTTGTAAACATGGAGCCGGCAAATATTATTCCAAAGATTGCAAACAATAACAATATTTTCTTATCCATATTTACCTCATGAATATGTCTTGTCCGGATATGTGTGGCAATAATTACAATCTATTGTCTTATTGTAGCCATAAGTGGCTGTTGCGCTGTTGTACAATGTTGAATCATGGCAAACAGTGCAGTCTGTGATATTTACAACACTCGTACCGTTGTAAATATATTCGCTCGGTTTAGCTGTTATATTATGCCTGTCCTTATCTGTGATTGGATTCTGCTGCACAGCATGGCAATCCTCACATGCTTTTCTTGCCCCTATGTTGTTATGCCCTTTGGTATGGCAGTTCTCACATGCAAGCCCGCCATGCGGGCTATTGTTGTACATTGTTGAATTAACAAATTGCTCTGGTTTTCCTACGCTATTCATATAGTTGTATGAGAAATGGCAGCTGGTACATATTCCTGTGCTTATATTATGCACAAATTTATTTATAGTGTCAGTAGACAGGGATTTACTATGGCAGCCTTTGCATGTGGAATCGCTATAATCAGGTGTCAGGGAGTGGTTGTAATAGCCGCTCACATTGTAAGGCGAATAAGAGGAGGAATTTGTAATCTCAGGGGGCACTGAGCGGTTGGTACCTGTAAAGGTCAAAGTCATGTTACCGTAGCTCTTTTCGCCGCTTAAGTAGTCCTTATAGTGGCATCCTGCACACCAGTTACTATTGCTGGTAATAGATGAATTCATAGTGTTGCTCCCGCTCCAGTTGGAAGGTCCCCCCAGGCCTGTTGCATTATGTCTTGAATCTCCGTGGCAATAATCGCACATGCTCTGCTGGCTGGTGTTTGTCCAGAAAGGCTGCTGGGTATTATTCCATACCGATCCATTCAAGATATTATCGCCGTGCTGAACTGTGGTTGTAACCTTCGGAGGCGACCTGGAGAGCAATGAATCCAGGGTATTGAACTGATGGCAATCCGTGCAATTCACTGCTGTTTGATTGGCTGTTACGTAGCTGCCATTCGGCTGGAGATATGTCATCGGATGGATATTTTTCTTATTTGGACCTGTATGGCATTCCGTGCAATTGACCGTATTATTGTGCATTTCTTTATATGTCGTCACTGCTCCGGTATAATTCGTGGTTCCATT
>CABMII010000030.1 GCA_902386255.1 uncultured archaeon | reverse complement strand
TGGCAGGCGGAAGGATAATCGCAGCTAATACTGATGTAAATCACCTGAGTACAATGAGTAAGGCTGATAAGCTGATATTACTCGGTGAGAAATTATGCAAGGGACACGGGTGCGGTGGATATCCAGAGATGGGTGCTCAGGCAACCAAAGAAAATCTTGCAGAGATAAAAGCTGAATTAGAGGGAACAAACCTCGTTTTCCTTGTAGCCGGATTGGGCGGAGGAACTGGTACGGGTGCAATACCTGTTGTAGCAGAAGTTACAAGAGGCATCGGCTCACTTACTATTGCTTGCGTCACGATTCCATTCAAGATCGAGCAGTTCAGAAGAGAAAAAGCAAGAGAAGCCATAAAGGCACTTTCAGAGAGTTGCGACTCAACAATCGTGATCGATAACTCAAAGTTGAGAGAAGTAGCCGGCAATCTCCCGCTGAAAGAAGCACTTGCTGTTGCAAATGCCCTGGTAGGTGCGTTCGTCAAGAACATTACCGAGACAATCACCCAGCCAAGCTTGATCAACCTTGACTACGCAGATCTTCGCGCAGTCATGGAGCGCGGTGGAATATCCGCAATCGGCATTGGTGAAGGCGATGGAGAAGACAGGGTAGCAAAAGCGGTATCTCAGGCGCTTGCTGTCCCGCTGCTTGACATCTCAGACATGTCTGCCACATACGGTGTGCTTATCCACATTGTAGGAGGCGAAGACCTGACACTCGAAGAGGTCGCGGTCACGGGCGAGTTAATCATGGACAAGGTCCCCAATACAAAGAGAGTTATCTGGGGAGCAAAAGTCGATGACCAGCTCACAGGCAGAGTACGTGTAATGGCAGTCTTGACTGGTGTCAAGAGCCCGTTCATGGAAGGCCAGTAAAGTTTAACGTGATGTGACATTCACATCACAAATTTTTCTTTTTTTTGTTCAATAGCAAATACATACTTTTTTTGCTAACTTTCGCATATTAACTCATCCGAGGACGATGAGTTCGATATCGACAGAAACTAGTAATGAAAACCAGCTCACAGTCGAGGAATATGTGCGCTATATCAGGATAAAAGAGCAAATCCAGCAGATTATAGACAATGCAAATTTAAAGGAGGCTCTGCGGGATGCTGAGGATTCCTTGAATGGACTCGCGATTGACCTGATTGTCAAATACTCGGTCAACAAGAAATAATCTTATATCCCCGTCTTGAACCTGAGTATCGCCGCAATCCCGCCAAAAGCTGTGAGAAGCTGTTTTCCTTCCTCAAAATCATTTGAAATGAAAGCAGTGTTCGTTCCCATCTGGTCTGCTATGGCTGAAAGCTCTTCTACGATGTCCACGGATTCTGCAACCTTAAGGCTCGACCCGCATTTCTTGCAATTGCCGGGCTGGTATTCCTCATCCCCCAGTTTTTTTGTAATGGTTTTCTTCTCCTCAAAACCACAATTGCCGCATTTTATCGTGAGGCGCACTTTGCGGAGTTCATCAGAAAGCAAAAGCGTCTCTACTGAACCCATCTGGAGATTCTTCCTCACCTGTTCCTCGCCATAGGAGGCAAGCCCCATCTCATTCACAAGTTCTCTAAGGAAACGCTCCATGTGTTTTTTTTCCTGGACAACTTCCACATTCTGCAAAGCATCGCCGAGTTTATCGAAAAGTTCGGTCAAACCCGACTCATCAGTGTTTGCAACATCGAAAAGACCCAGGATTTTTTTCTGGATTTCATGATGAAGGTATTCACCCGCTTCAAATTCTTCTTTTGTGGGTGATGGACCGCCTATGAAAACACCCTCGAAATCCTTCTGATTGACCCCCAGGAAGACTTCGCTTGCAACATCAGCTATGCGGGTATAGAATTCATTGATTGCAATAAGACGAAGCTGCTGGAACCTGTGAGAACTCTGGCCGCCTTTTCTCTGCTTGCCCGGTACATTAGAAGTAAGATGAGCCATCTCTTCGATATGCTTGCCGCGCAGCATACCCACAGTGGCCTCGCGCCTGTCAAGAACAAGGAGACCATAGGTCTTTTGCTCGTGGAGCATTTCCTCAAGCGGCGTGAGAAGGAAAGCTGAATCGCAGTGGTATTTATATGATACAAGGGGTTCAGGCGGTTCGATTATATACGTCTCCATGTCGGTCTTATTAGCGCCTATATCCACAGCGCCGCAGAAAATCACAACGCCGTTCTCGGGTGCTCTTGGTATCAGCTTGAGCCTTGAAAGCAGCGACTCAATTGCGCCAGTCACATTCTGCCTTGTCACTCTTGATTTGATGTTGGACGCCTGGCCGAACTCTTCCCGCAGCTGCGCGGCTATCTCATGTATCTGCTTGTCGTGAGGAATGTACAGCGAGATAAGTTCCGTACCTCTGCCGCGCTTGCTGCGCAGAACCTCAAGCGTCCTTTTGAATTCGTACTTTTTATGTGCCTCTGATTCGACCATTAATTCAAGCTCCTCTGGAAAACGGGAGATTTGATTCTTTCATATCTGGGAATATAGATAAATGTTAAGTCAAATATAGTGACACGACATATATAGCAACATCATTTTACCTTCCAATTCGTGCTAAAAAAAGATTATATTTATAATTATTTTAAATTACAATTTCGTAAACTTTTTATATCGATACGACTGATAATCGTATAGCTTTTGGGGATTCGAGTGGTTTCTCAATAAAATGCCTCATGGCATAGGGTGGTAATAAATGATAAAGAGTAACGCTTACAGAGGGTATTCCCTCAGAATCGCGGTTGGAATAACAGCGCTGGTATTGTTGATGGCGGGAGGGGCGGTTGCCAAATCTATTAGGGACGACGCAACTGGCGGCGACTGTACTTCATTTGGAACCTGGAATGCTGCGACAAAGACCTGCACTATGACTACTGATCTAACTGAAGGAATTCAGATAGCCAGCAGTGGCGTAACCTTAGACGGCAATGGGCGCACAATAACAGGAAGTAATATACTACAGTCTATTGGGTTATCCCTTCCGGGAAGAAGCGGTGTCACTATCAAGAATCTGAACGTTATACAGTTTTCCACTGGAGTTTACCTCTCCAATTCTAACAATAATTATCTCATAGGCAACAATGCAAACTCGAACAACGAAGACGGCATCTTTCTGGAATATTACAGCAACAACAACACGCTGATCGGCAACAATGCCTCGAACAACGGCTTACGAGGCTTCGAATTGTCGCATTCCAGCAACAACAACACGCTGATCGGCAACAATGCCTCGAACAACAGCATCGGCATCCTTCTGTACTCTTCCAGCAATAATAATCTCACAGGCAACAATGCCTCGAACAACGACTTTGGCATCTTTCCGTACATTTCCAGCAATAATAATCTCACAGGTAACAATGCAAACTCGAACACCCAAACCGGCATCTATCTGCAGCAGTTCAGCAACAACAACACGCTGATCGGCAACAATGCTTCGAACAACGGCGGCAACTATGCCTCGAACAACGGCTTCTACGACGGCATCTTTCTGAGCCAATCCAGCGATAACAACCTGACCAACAATACTGCAAAAAATAATGCCATCTGGGATTTTTACTCTCAAGCCGATTCGCTGAACAACATTGTTACTAATTTAGAAATCGGATATACAGTTATTAGCTTCGAGTCTAAGGACATAGCCCTGAGAAATGCAAGCGCACCTGCATCCGACCCGGCTAACTTCCAGAACATCGGCAAGTACATAAATGCAACAAGCAACTCCGCAGATTCATGGCTATTCCTAAACGTCAGCTATACTGAAAGTGATTTAGGCTCTTTAAATGAATCGACTCTGAGGATATCCAAAAACAATGGTAGCTGGATTACAGACCCCTCAGCCTTTGCAAATAACTTTGGGGTCAATACGGCTGAGAACTATGTCTTTGCAAATATAACCAATTTTGGAAGTATTTTTGTCCCTCTTGGTGTTATATCCACTCCACCTCCTCTAACGAATATAAACTCATGCCAAGATATTTCTTCGGCAGGCGAATATGTGCTCAACGCAAGCATACTGAACAGCGGTGTTTCGAGCTGCATCAACATCACCTCAAATGATGTTGTTTTTGACGGCGCAGGCTACACGATTGATGGCGTGGATACGGTGAACACTTACGGCGTTTATGTTTATAACTCAACAACAGCGCTAACAAATGTTACTGTAAAAAATCTAAATGTAACAGACTCAGTACTTCGCTAAAAAATCTTTCAAAATCTCTCATCTCAAACACTCCACAGCAATTCTCATTTTTAACTTCCTTCTGACCCATCCTTCAATAAGTAGCAAAAAAACATCAAATCTAAACAGATCT
>CABMII010000029.1 GCA_902386255.1 uncultured archaeon | reverse complement strand
TTTACCGTCATAAGCGAGTATAGCGGCCAAAGCGGCGGGGAAACACCTGTACCCATCCCGAACACAGAAGTTAAGCCCGCCCACGTTTTGCATTGTACTAAGATGTGCGAACTCTCGGGAACTGCAGAAAGCTGCTATGCTTACTTATTTCACTTTTACTTTTTGTTATTAAATTCTAAAAAGAATGTATTTTGTTAGCTCAAAAATTAAATCACCATAAAATATTGCGACAAAAAACCCAATAGTAATAGGTATCATAAAGGGCAATTTTGGCGTTACCCAGACTTCATCTTTTATCAAGCCTTTTTCTGATAATTTCTTAAGCTTTCTGATAACAACTTCATCAATTTCCGTTCCCCCGCGTTTATAACCGATTTTAATTTCGCCGTTTATTTCTTCAAAATCCTGGATCAACCTGATGTGTTTATCAGCAAGTTGTGAAATTCTTGTTTTATATCCTATGAACATATACAGGGGATTATCAATACGCAAACCCATTTTTATTAAATTATATATTGCTAACCAAATGGGAACAACAATTGTAAGCAGGACAGCATTCCCGAATATGCCAAAGGCAAAAAGGTTAATTAAGGATTTATTCAGGGGAAAAGTGTATCCGTAAGCCTGAAATGCCGGATAGGCAGGCAGGATTATGGAAAGAAGTATTAGCGATTTTGCGTCAGCCCCTCCGAAAGTCCCGATTCGAAAAAGGAGATAAACAAACGTAAAAATGAACCCTGCTGACAATAATAAACGGAACAGGTATGAGATACCTGATGTTGAAATATCATAGAGGACAAAAAAAATGCCTCCTGCAAGCATAACCCACCAAACATTATTGGATACACGGCGCGTTTTAATATCAGAATAACATGAATAGAGTAGAAAAGGAGTACAGAATAATATCTTTAAAATGTCTATTAGCATATTTACTTTAATTGCTTCATATACTTAAAAAATATTACCATTGATAAAATTATTGAGTAAACTATTTAGACAAAAATACCGATATACTGCTTTTTCACGCCGTCGTGGCTTAGCCCGGCAAAGCGGCTGATTCGTAATCAGCAGATCGAGGGTTCAAATCCCTCCGGCGGCTTATTTTTATGGCAGAATATCGGAAAAACCTTGGTTTAGCCGGACTTGTCAGTTTCGGCGTTGGCGGAACCATCGGCTCAGGCATATTCGTAGTCCCGGCAATCGCTGCGGCAATCGCAGGCCCGAGTTCCCTCCTTTCCTGGATTATCGTTGCAATCTCAGCAAGCTGCGTCATGCTATCGCTTGCCTGGGCGTCGTCAAAATATCCATCAACAGGGGCTTTTTATTCAATTTTCACAAAAGTATTCAGCAAAAGAACATCGACCGCGGTAGTGCTGTTTTATGTGATAGCCTCGGTTTTCGGGGTAGCCACCATTGCAGCTGGCATAGGACAGTATGTTTCTTTTTTCGGCTATCTTAATGTGCTCTGGCTTGAGATTGTAATTATAGTTTTATTCGGCACAATAAATATTATTGGTGTAAGACCCTCCGGAAACATCGAAATCCTTCTGACCCTGTTGAAGACCGTCCCTCTGGTTATTTTAGCCATCGTTTTATTTCCTCTTATCCAGAAAGAAAACTTCACACCATTTTTCACTGGTAAAACCGATTTTTTAAAAGCAATAATCATCGTGTATTGGCCCTTCACGGGTTTTGAGATAAGTGCAATACCTGCTGATGAGACCAAAAATAAAAAGGATATATTTACATCATTGGTGATTGTGATATTGATAACCACAGTCGTTTACTTGCTTTTGAACATTGCTTTGATAGGAAGCATCGGAAGCCAATTACTGGCATCATCATCAGCCCCTCTTGCCCTTGCAGCGTCAAGGGTTTTCCAGGCTTCAGGAAATATAATGGCTGTAATCGGGATAATAGCAATGCTGTCTGCGCTTAATGCTTATCTTGTTGCGGCATCAAGAGTGGTACAGAACATATCATTTGAACACAAATTACCCCTGATTCCTGATTTAAGCAAGAACGGTACCCCGTATATCGCAATAATAATCAGCACAGTTGCAGGCGCATCGCTCCTTTTGTTCAGCAATCATTTTGCGGAGCTTGCTACCATTTCAGTCATTGCAACGCTGCTGCCCTATATTTTCATATGCGCTTGCGCAATGAAGCTGTTTGACAAAACAAAAATCCGTATCGTCGCAGCCGTGGGACTTGTATCCACTATTGCTATCCTTGTGACCTCTTTTTTATAGAAAGTATCGTATCCGAGCAATCAAAACCAGCCTTGATCGAGCCGTTCATGCTCCTCTCAGGATAATTAGCTTCAGAGAACATGCCAGCCAGATAAAGCCCGTTGATATTTGTTCTATACGGAAGGACTTTTTTTCCGTATCCTACTTCATACACAGGCGCCGTGTCAATATCCCTGCGCAACCGCCACCATTTGACCTTTTTGCGAAATCCAGGGAAAAGTTTTTCAAGCCCGTTCCGGTATAATTCAATGACCTCGTCATCACTTGATTTCCACAACACGCTGTCAGGATTCTGGAAGTACGAGGTAACGTAAATCAAATGTTCGCCATAATCCGAAACCGGGATGAAATTGGTGTGTTCTATCACCGCGCCGAAAGGAATGTCTTCTTTGATATTCAGCCAGTAAACATCATCCATGATTTTTCCAGTCAATCCGAAGAGGGCGCATGCAGTGCCCTGGTAGCTGATGTTCATATCAAGACCCAAAAGGCGGGGGTCTATTATTTTTTGCAGGATATGAGGCGAAACTGTGGAAATCACCCTGTCACATTTAATATTTTCGCCATCCACAACCACGCTTATGACCGAACTGCTGGCAACCTCTATCTTTGAGGCATGGCCCTGTCTAATTATGCATCCTTTTTTCCTGATGCTATCAGCCATTTTTTCGATGAGCGCATGAAAACCCCCGCGCATGTATCCAAGGCGTTCACCTTTTGCGCCCCTGTTTGAGCGGATACGGACGCGCCCGAGGAGCCACGCCGCAGACACCCGTTCTTTGTTATCCCCGAATTTGCTTTGAAGTAACGGGAGAAAGAAATTATTATAAACCGATTCGCCTGCAGTGTCGAGTATCCATTGTTTTGCAGTTATATCGTCAAAAGGGGCTGTGTCTTTTATTCTTTTGGATTTCAGCACAAGCAATGTCAGCCTGATAACATCCATGAGTGGCAGCGCTTTCAGGATTTCGAACGGGGTGTTCATCGGGTATATTTTGCCGTCGAAATAATATCCAGTCGTGCCTTTTAGCCATTCAAGTCGATTCGAGAGACCCAGTTCTTCTATCAATGAAATAAGTTCTCTGTCGCTTGCAAAGATATGATGGTAATATTTTTCGATATGGTAACTTTCGATGCTGTAGCTGGATGCCATGCCTCCGAGTTCGGGTTCTTTCTCGATGACAACAACTTCATCTTTGCCTGCGAGTTTGTAAGCTGCGGCAAGTCCTGCAAGTCCGCCGCCGATGATTACTGTGGTCATAGTAATTTCCTTATTGTCATTCTATCTCTAAAAGAGCAATGGTTTGGAAAAGATGGAAACGACGGCTGCTTATCTATTGCGGATATATCCACCATTTTGAGCGAATCTCCTTTATGCCTTCGTCGATTTCCTTACCTGTGAGCATTCCTTTCCAGATTCTCGCAGGGATGCGGTTTTGCGTTTTGAAATCATATCGGATTTATTATAAAGTTAATTTGATTTTAATATCCAAGAGTTATAACGTTGCTCGCGCTTGTTTTTTTTTTGCTTAGCTCCCTTTACATTTTCATTATCTCTTAATATTTTTATCCTCATGTTTATATCTTCATAAATAGAACTGTCTTTTGCAAGACCCTGTGCTTCTAAATAATAATTCAATGCACGCCTTTTCTTACCCTTTAAAACAAAAATAAGACCTATGTTCATCAAAGTTTGGGCTATTTGTATTCTGTTACCCCTTTCCTTGAATATTTTCAATGCTCTCTCGGAAAATTCTAAAGCTTTATCAAGCTCTCCTTTGAGGCGGTAGACGTTGCCGATATTTCCAAACTGAATTGCCATTCCCTCTTTTATTTTCAATTCTTCACTTAGCTTTGAGGCCTTCTCAAAATATTCCAAAGCCTTATCAAGTTCTTCTTTGACTCCATAGACAACGCCAATGTTACTAAAATCACTTGCCATACCTTTTTTATCTTCTAATTCTTCATCCAGCTTCAATGCGGACTCATAATATTCTAAAGCCTTATCCAGTTCTCCTTTATTTCGGTAAAATATGCCTATGTTTACAAGATTCCTCGCAATTCCTTCTTTATTTCCCAACTCTTCATTCAGCTTCAATGCGGACTCATAATATTCCAAAGCCTTATCAAGTGCTCCTTTAATTTGGTATACGATACCTATGTTTCCAAGACCAATCGCAATTCTTTCTTTTAGCTCCAATTCTTCATTCAGCTTCAATGCGGACTCATAATATTCCAAAGCTTTATCAAGTTCTCCCAAGTAGTAGAATATTAAACCCAAATCACCTAAAATGATACTTTTTTCTTTCCTATCTCTGACCTTTTCAAGAAGATATTCATTAATCCTTTTCTTTCTCAGCAAATCTTCTTTATTTATATAAGTGAGAGGGGTGGTTAAAACTTCAAGTGCTTCAAAAGTTAAACCTCTCTCCTCCTCTTTAAATTCGTAGTAATTCCCTCTGTATCTCCAGAAATCAGGTGCTTTTTTTATCACGCTTTCAGAAAACGCCTGATTATAAAACATGACATTAGGAGTCTTCCCTTTATAGAATAATTCCCTGAAATTATTTAATGTGTTAAGAAGATCCTCATTAGGTTCTTCAGGCATAATCCACATTAAAATATCTATACCATTGAAATTTTCCTCTCTTAATATAGAGATTATTTGCGAACCATTTTCTACTTTAACGACTTTTGATGTGAATCTCCATTTCAAAGTCTGGATAATTCTATCTCGATAAAGAGGAGAATTTACCACGCAGAGTATAAGATTTCCTTTACCTTTTGAAATCTCAAGCTCTGCTATTAATGTATCTATTTCTTCAACATCTTCGATTCTGCTTTCCATTTCTCCACCAGTGGCTGAAGTAATGCGTTAATATCACACCATCTTCCTTCTTTATCTTCATACTCTACAGCTGTCAGGCTGAAAAGTAGCTCGCGGGTTGTGGAATCATCAATATTTTGGTCACGGCCTTCCTTTTTCTCAGAAATATCTAAAAGTCGCTTTTTATGTGCCTCTGTAAGTGTCCTGTCAAATGTTCTTCTCAATTTTTCCAGCACTTCATTTATTTCTTCTTTTGTTATCTTCTCTTTCTCTTTTCTGTGTGCCTTTATGGTCGCATCTCTCATTATAGAAATGAACTCAGAAGTTTTTCCCGTAGAAAATATGGCCTCCTTTAAAGCATCCTCTTCTATCAGGTTTAAATCCATTCTACACCCTACTAATTGCCAGTAAAAGTTGAGGTTTTCATTATTTATTTTCTTTCCATCTCTGCTTTTCAGAGGAAGCTGCGGAAGGATGACATCATCATCAAAGTCATGTCGAACGTTCTCATAATATGGATTAAAAGCAAGTGGTATTGGGAATGTATAAATGATAAAACAATTTGGTTGTATCAATAATCTGTAATTTTTATAGAAGAAATCCTCAGCCTGCTGTCCGCGTGTCAGTTTATCAAGGTCGTCAACAACTATAACAATTTTCTTGTTTGCTTTATTTTCTACTTCTCTAATAAGCCAGTTAAGTTTTTGGATAAGATCGCTGATTTTCGTCTCAAGTTCTTTTCTTACATACTCCCTTGTCTTTTCTTCACTTCCTAATTTTAAGATTATAAGTTTTGAGAAAGATATGCCAGATTTACTATAACTCGTGATATCCTCTTCTGACACCCTCGTAATTTTCATCATGAATTCCTTGAAATCATCTTCAATATCCTTTTCCAGCTTAACCTCCTTCGTTGCAGTATCATAAATTTTTAAAGCCATCGAAGCGAAGAAATCCCTGAAATCAAAATCACTGACATTCAATTCATTGATTGAATACCTTACAATTATGAACTTGTCCGTATCAATCAATCGAGATAGCCTGTTCAATTCTGTGCTTTTTCCGCTTCCCCTGAAACCAAGAAAAAGGTATTTTTCAGCATTTGCAGCATGTTCTATCCTGTCTTTCAGTTCCTCTATCGGAGATGGGGCCCCCTTCGGTCTTTCTACATAAAAATCTTCAAATTCCTCAACCGTCTTTAACGGTTCCACAACGAAGTTGTTGTATGCTTCAATCAGAGTTTTTGCTTTTGGCATTTCAATCTAATTCTATCTATTCCTATATCATATTAATTCTTTCACATCTTTAAGCAAGGATCATTTATGGATAAAAAAAATTAAAAATTTCCTTTAACCTTCACTTCTCAATAATCGTCTCCTCTATCTTAATCCCGAAATGCCTCGCAGCAGCCTCAAAATACACCAGAACCTCATCGCCTTCCTTGAGCGCGGTTACAGGCACGGGTTTCCCATCTGCCCCGACAAGCTTTATCGTCTCTGCATTCTGGAGCAGGGTCTTAATCTTTGTCCCTTCCACCTCTGCCTCCACGAGCATCAGCGGGCGGCGCTCAATCTTGACTCTCCCGACAACTGCAGGCCGCGTCTCGCCTTCCGAGTCGATTATCAACACCTCATCACCAGAGGCAAGCTCGGAGAGGTAGCGCGTTTTCTCGCCCACCCGGATGTAAGCATGCACCGCGCCGGCATTCACCCTGAACGGGCGCGCAGCAACATAGGGGCTCTCTTCCGATTCGGAGTGGACTAGGAACAGCCCGTTGCTCTGCGAACCTATGAGCATCCCTTCCCCCGGAACCATAAGCGAGGCTGTATCAACGCATACCCTGTCGCCCATTCCGACCTGTTTTACCTTCGTCACTGTGGCTTTTACAAGAGGTATTTTCTCCATTCCGGACCTGTCCCTCACAGCTATGACTTTCTTTATTTCGGAAAGATTATCGGTGTCGAGAAGCACGCCATCCGAGCCGTGTTCCAGCGTCTCAAGCGCAAGTTTTGTCTCATCTGCATTCCGGACGCCTGCAAGAATCTCCACGTCAATCTTCTGGAGCCCGGCTATAAGATTCTCAAGCGGAATGACCTTCCAGTCCGTACCTATCACAATCAGGTAATCGCATGATTTCCCAAGCTCAACCGCGAACTGCTCGTATTTCTTGTTCTTGATGACAACATACCCTGCAACGGTTTTACCCTCTCTTGTAAGATGCTGCGCTTCTGCGATATCCTCGGAATCTGCAAAATCGGATGGCAGTTTGGTTGTCCCGTCGCCTTCACTTTCAATCCCGACGATTACGATATCTGCATCCTCGGTTGGCGCGGCGGTCTTGATATTTCCAAGCTCTCTTACTCTCTCCACGTCCTCTGCCTTCAAAAGTACCGCATCTGCTCCAGATTCAAGCCCCGTGGTGATAAGCGGTTTGTTATCTTCCCATGTACCGCCGTCGGCTTTTATCCAGACGGTTTTTTCTTTTTTCACCGCAGAGCCTCCATGGCATCTTCCACGCTTGCGCCTTTATGGACTACAAGCGTCAGCGCGTGAGTCATTGCAGTGGGATCTTCATGCTGGAAAACATTACGCCCGATAGCGACGCCTCTTCCTCCGGCATCCACTGCATCGCGCACCATCGTGAGGAATTCCTCGTCCGTGTTTGCCTTGGGGCCTCCAGCCATCACGACAGGTACGGGACAGCCTTCAACCACGGCCCTGAATGTATCGATGTCGCCTGTGAAATTTGTCTTTATGATGTCTGCGCCGAGCTCCGCTCCCACGCGCGCAACATGCGCCACAAGTTCGGCATCGTTTGAATTCTTGATATCCTTCCCGCGCGGGTACATCATCGCAATAAGCGGCATTCCCCATGTGTCGCATTGTTCTGCCACAGAACCCAGTTTTTGAAGCTGTGCGGCTTCTGTTTCAGACCCGACGTTAATATGAACGCTCACGGCATCGGCTCCCATTTTTATAGCTTCTTCCACTGTGCAGACCTGTACTTTATCGTTGGGGTCTGGCCCGAGTGCGGTTGACGCGCTCATGTGGATGATAAGCCCGATGTCGCGCCCGTATCCGCGGTGGCCGTGCTTTGCCATTCCTTTTTGCAAAAGAACGGCGTTAGCGCCGCCATCTGCTACTTTGTTCACCATGTCTGCAAGATTGACTATACCTCTTATGGGTCCCATGGATATCCCGTGATCCATAGGGATGATGACCATGTTCCTGCTTTCCCTGTCCATAATCCGTTCAAGTCGTATTTTTTTACCGATTTCTGACAATTTAATCACCTTATAATAAATTCATGTTAGTATGTGACAGACTGACATGGTTATGACGATATATAAATTTAACGATGTTCGGTTTGCAATTGGTGAGGTACAACAGAAACTTATTTGAGAAAATAGGTCGCTGATGGCATCAATTAAACATTTTTTTGATTGCTTAATACTTTCACACCGCTCTTGGTTAAGAAATATATCCTCTCATACCATAAGAGGTCATTAGAATTTAAATACTATTAAATAAATTATATGTTATAAGAGGCTATCGGAGGATTAAATGGAGATTGCAGATGCGATATTAGTAACAATTAAAGCCGCAGGCGGCTGTATTTCAGGACGTACTACTATTCAAAAATTGATCTACTTTGAATCCTTATTTAATCTGGTTAATGCTAACTACAGACCGCACTATTACGGCCCATATAGTTCAGATGTCTCAAGCATAATTCAAGAGCTTACATACCTTGACTTCTTAAAAGAAGAAGTGGAAACCCGCGAAACAACTGGATTTACAGTTTCTGGTGATTGGAAAAGATATTGTTATACAATTTCAAATGATGGCGATGAGATAATTGAACATATTAAAAAGGAACACGCAAAAGAATATAGTGAAATAGTTAATTTTGTTAAAATATGCAAAGAGACTGCAAATCTTGACGTAAATATACTATCGTGGGCAGCAAAAGTAAATTATATATTATTAAAACAGGGTACACCTATGACACCGGAAGAGATAACAACGATAGCGGAATCTTTTGGATGGAAGTTATCTCAAGATCAGATTAACACTGCGGTCGAGCTTTTAAAGCAGCTAAATCTCTGCCAGGCTAATTAATGCTCGAATTTGAAAAGTTTTTTAGAGATCCTCTTTATGGTTTTATTGGGCTCACTCATACAGAACTGGAACTTTTAGGTACACCAGTTGTTCAAAGACTTAGACGAATAAAACAACTTGGAAATACCCATTTAGTTTATCCGAGTGCATGCCATTCCAGATTTGAGCATACACTTGGTGTCCTTCACATAGCAAATCGAATGGCAGAGAAGTTAAGATTAAATGAAACTGATATTGAGATTATTCGCTATGCAGCCTTGCTCCATGATATAGGGCATGGGCCCTTATCTCACAACTTTGAAACCGTTCTTGAGAATATAAATAACCAAAAAATAAGTCATGAAAGTATTACATTGCGGATAATAGAGGAAGATTGTGATATAGACAGGATTTTGGGTGTCCATAAAGATGAGGTTCTTTTATTATTTGATGAAAAAAACGATACGGTTAATAGAAAAATTATTTCGGGGAACATTGATGCAGATAGATTGGATTACTTAAGAAGAGACTCCTACCATTCAGGAGTAGCATACGGTATATTCGACCTTGAAAGAATTCTTCATACAATACAAAAAATAGTCGATGGAGATAGATCAGAGATTGCAATCTTAAAAAAAGGGCAGGATGCTATTGAAAGTTATCGTTTGGCCAGGTTTTTAATGCACACACAGGTGTATTATCATCATGTCAGAGCTATCACAGACAATATGCTTAATCGAGCTGTGGAAATTGCAGTTAGTGATGAAATTTTGAGCAAAGATTTACTCAAATTTGATAATAACGAATTTTTAAACAATTATCTGTCATTAGATGATAGTAGACTTTTTATAAAAATATTATCAAATAAAAAAAGCAATGCTTTTAGGTTAATAAATGATTTAGAAAATAGAAATCTATTGAAGAGAGGATATGAAATAGACCTTAGAAAATTAAATCCGATGGAAAAAAGGAAAATAATGCAGTTAAAATCGAGAGACTTTAGAAAAATAGAGGAAAAATTAGCGGAAAAATGTAATTGTGATAAAGATTTCATAATAATACATTTACAGAAAATTGAAAATACCTTATATAAATCCTCGTATGAATTTTTCAAATCTGGTGAAACTCCCATACTCATTTTGGACGATGATGGGCCCCGTGAAATAGAAAAAGAATCACCTATATTTGGTTCACAGGATCCTTTGTTAAAGTTGTATGTTTTTTGTCCCGAAGAAAATAAAGCTCAAGTGGACGAATTTGCAGAGGATATTTTGTTATGAAATATTTCAGATGATGAAAATACCTTTTCTGCCCAAACCACGAATACATAATTCATACTTACTCCCCTTCACTCCCCAACTCTTCTCACAACGACCGACCCATCCCTCATTCTAACCAGCCTCTCCTTGACGAGCCCATATTTATGAT
Organism: uncultured archaeon; assembly: GCA_902386255.1. GTDB lineage: Archaea > Halobacteriota > Methanosarcinia > Methanosarcinales > Methanoperedenaceae > Methanoperedens. The sequence continues at coordinate 16,240 of CABMII010000029.1, read as the reverse complement.
AACCCATCGCCTCAACATGACCAATATCAAGGTATTTCATTATCAGTTTAGCATCTTCCTGCGCCATCTCAAGCTCTTCAACAGGCGGCGCGGTCTTTACCTTCTTCCTTGCAAAAATCATCCCTTCTTTCATATTTGCGCCCACGAATCCCTTCGCATCCTTCAAGATCAGCACTCCTTTTTTCATATACGCGCCTGCAAACTCGCCCGCCGTGCCCTCCACTATTACCACACCTCCGTCAAGGTGCGCGCCTGTATTCATACCTGCATCTCCCATGACGTGAACCACGCCTTTCTGCATCAATAAGCCTGTTCCGTTGTAAACGTCCCCGTCCACAGTGACAAGGGCATCGCAATTACACCGCGCCGCTACCGTGCCCCGGAGCACTCCGTCATCCAGCAGCAGATGCTCTTTTTTAGCATCGAAGTTATTCTTAACCAGCACATCTTTCCCTAAACCGTTGCAGAGGATATCGGTTATTGAGCGGAACTTCCGGTAACCGGATTCATCCGGAATAACCTCGACCACATTTCCGACAGGCTCTTCCACTGCGCCTTTCACGTATATTTCCCCGGAAACCATACCCATTCCCATTTCGGAAGAAACATCCCCCTCGACATATACTTTCCCGGCATTTTCAGGCGCCCCGGTACCCCCGAAATGCGCAAGGTCAACGCCCATGCTGTAACCCAGCCTTTTCCCGGCGCTGCCGATAATATGCACTTCTTTGACTTTCCTTACTTCATCCACCAGGTCTTTATACGCGTAACCTGTGCCTTTTTGGAAAGGGATGATGCTTTCAGGGCGAAGTTTGTTGCTCTGCCATGTGAAATTATAGGTATAATCGCAGAGGTTGTCAACCCTTTCGGTCAGTTCAAGTTCCATACTTAAGTTAAATTATTCGGGTCCATGACGCACGTCAGGACTGCCGTAACCTTGACGAAGCCCGCAAGTGATTCGTCCACGTTCGCGCCCCAGACGATGCGCCCTGTATTCGGGGCTTTCTGGAGAATGATTTCACCGGCCTGCGTGACCTCACCGAGTGTCATATCCTCGCCGCCTGAGATATGTATCAGCACCCCATATGTTCGTGAAAAGTCAGTGACATCAAGAAGCGGCGTGGAAAGCGCCTGTTCCATTGCCTTCTCAATGCGGTTTTCACCCTCTGCCTCGCCTATGCCGATTGCAGATATGCCGCCGCGTTGCACAACGCTTTGCAGGTCTGAATAATCAAGGTTCACAAGGCTCGCCTTGGTGATTGTTTCGGTTATGTTCTTGATAAAATTGCCAACGAACTCGTTCGCGACCGCAAAACCTTCACGGAGCGGAAGGCTTCCTGCGATAATCCTTAGCCTTGAGTTGTCAATAACAACGAGCGAATCGCATTGGGCCGAGAGAGCCTTTATTCCAGCAATACCTTTTTTACGTCTCAGTAGCTCATAACCGAAAGGCAGCGTCACAACCCCGATGGTAAGAATTCCTGCTTCGCGTGTAGCTTCGGCCACAACCGGCGCTGCGCCCGTACCCGAGCCGCCGCCCATGCCTGCTATAATGAATATGAGGTTTGAATCTTTGAGTTCCTGTTTTATTTCTGCCAGGCTCTCCCGTGCGGCTTCGGTACCGCGTTCTGCAAAGCCGCCGCAGCCCTTTCCCTGGTAAGTCTCCTCTCCCAAAAGTATCTTCGCATCTGCTTTTACCGCCATCAAATGCGTTGCGTCGGTATCAGCCGCAATTATTTTGCTTCCCACTATCTCTTTTTGCGCTATCCATGAAACGATATTACATCCCGCGCCGCCAAGACCGATTATGGCGACTGTGGGTTTTGCTGCTTTTGCAAGTTCGGAAATTCGTGAATCAAGTGTCATATTATACCTCTTTTATATTTTTGTTACGAAGACTTACTTGTATTATATCCTACATAAGAATATATTTATCCCAATAATCCGCCATAATAAGAGTGGATTTTATCGTTCTATCAGTTTGCTTGATTTACAAGTTTCATTTTATGTGCATAATTGTATTTTTATAAAATATATACAAATACTGCAACTGTATTTATAGGATATTATTCTAATATACATAATCAAGGTGAAATATTACGGCCAAGAGAAGAAAGTTATCTAAGTATCGTGAAGCATTTGTGCTTGATTTCATAATAGATGAGGAAAAGTGTACAGCAATACCACAAATAGTACATAAGAATATTCCCATTAGCCAACTGTGCAATTATACAATTGAAAATCGTGGAGACCATCAAGTGCTTTTAACAGGTGGCCACGTCACATTTTATAAATTTAGAACAGTATTTTCTGATGTTATAGAATCTCGAATCACACCAGAGCTTTTACAAGAGCTTAGGAGGATAAAAGAAAAAGAACTCATAGCTAAAAAAGAAAGAAAAGAGTATGCTATAAAATCAGCAAAATGTATTAGTAAATCTCCAGATAATGAACTCGCTATTACAACAGAAGATCCTAAACGTATTTTTTTCTTTAGAAAACGCAAATGAAAAAAAACATCGTATCCCTGAAATACTCCGTTCATTGAAGTATATTTGCGCGCATAGGATTGGGTAAAATTAGCGCCCGATAATATATAATATCTGAATTTAAATATTCGATAAAGAGTTAATAGAGGCAACAAAAGGCGGACTGTTGTGGCTTTCGATGCCAGATGAGAGCAACACGATTATTGTCGAAATCTCCTAAATGCTCGTGAGTCATGCGCTCGAATTTTGCAAACGTTTTTTCTGCCCTTTTTGACTCACCATAAACTAAGTAAATTGCTCCGAAATAGTTTGCTCTCCTAAGAAAGCAATGAAGTGTTTCTAAATCTTTACATATCTCACGCTTAGTAGCAGTTATAGGCTTAACCTCCGCAACTGCAAGGTTATATCTCATTTCGCCAGGAATATGAACAATTAAGTCGGGCTTAACTGCTTTCTCACATTCTTGCCTAATTACATGACCACCTTTATCAACTTCACCACCAAGAACATACTGATTGCCAAAAGTGTTGCGATTTCTAACCATAAATTCTCTAATATGGCAGTAGAGTTCATAACAGTAGACTCGCTCTCGATAAATCGGAGTCACTTTACCGTGTACAGGCAACTGAAAATAGTGAGTTTCAATCTTACTTGTTGCATTCTGCAGGGCTTTAAGAAACAATTCGAAATCTTCTTCTAAAGACACATTTTATCCTCAGTATAAGTACATCTTCTACCTTCCAATTAAGTATGCGAGGGAGGGGATTTGATCCATTGAATCCCTATACATAACACTCAAGTTATTCACGTTAACATATAAAAATATATTGCAAGTAAAGAATCCAGGCTAAAAAGCAATATGTTAAGCACGTCTGTCTTAGGACACACTGGAACGGAAGACGGTTTCCTAGCCTCAGAGCAGAGAGCAATGACGCAAGGTGACACCATGCTCATCCCTGCTGATAAGCGGCGCATACTTCGTGGGTCTGGGTGAAAGCCGGCGTCGTGTCTTTTGAAATGGTTGGATTACCTCGTGATGTGTAGTTGCGGCTGCTGGAATTGCTGGATTTATTGCTGTCGTTTTGACAGGGGCGCGCCCCTTTGTTAGAACATGATAGGAATAAATGTGAAGAAAGTGAAACCACGAACTGCGCTCTTACCCTACTTTTTTATATCACAAAAACGTACTGAGATAAGGTAAATGACCCCAGATTGATTTAAGGCCTAATATAAATCAATAATATACAGCTTAGATATTAAAATGGACTTGTGAACTAACCCCTATCAAATAAGATTGCCAGAAACAATGAGCAAAATAACTCTCGACCCCAACATCAAATACCTCGAAGGCACGCAGCGCGTCTTCGACCCGGAAACAACGCTTACCAACACCACAAAGCTTCTTCATAAAATCGGGGTGACACGCATTGCCAATATCACAGACCTTGACCGCGTAGGTATTCCTGTTTTTTCGGCTATCCGGCCGAGCGCGGCTACGGGGGCGATATCCATTTATTCAGGAAAAGGAGCGACCGAAACAAATGCCAGGATTTCAGCCATCATGGAAAGTTTTGAGCGCTGTCTTGCAGAACAGCCCGAAGTCAGCATCAACCTGAGCGGCATCGAGCTGAACGCAGAACGGGTAGTCGGAACATACGAGAGCCTGTGTGAAAGCTATCCGACTTTATACCCAGACACTCTTCTTTTGCCCCAGCCTCTGTCTGAGCTCACAAGCCTTGAATGGGTCATGGGACACGACATCATGAACGATGTAGAGGTATTCGTACCTGCAAATGCTGTTTTCCACCCATACGACCCACAAAACGGGAATAAACTTTTCAGAAGCAACACCAACGGGCTTGCATCCGGAAATACGATTGAGGAGGCGGTGCTCCACGGTTTGCTTGAAGTAATCGAAAGGGATGCGCTCAGCATTGCGGAATTCACACGCAATCCGGGCAGGGAAATCGTGCTTTCAGAATCAGACGGCTTGAATTATGAATTGAAAAGAAAAATGGAAGAAGCAGGAATCAAGGTCAAGGTGTGGCTGCTTAACTCGGATGTGGATATTCCCACAGTCGTTACAGCGCTTGACGACACCGTGCTGAAAGACCCCGCTTTGCTGGTCATGGGAGCAGGTGCGCACCTGTCGCCTGAGATAGCTGTTACACGGGCGCTCACCGAGGCTGCTCAGAGCCGCGTGGTCCAGATACACGGCGCGCGCGAGGATACGGACAGGGAGCAGGTGGTGCGGACATTCGGTTATGACCACATGAGAAAGATGAACAGCTACTGGTACGAGGACCTGGAGGCCGTGCGAATGGATGAACTGGAGGACAGCTCAAATAACACTCCGGCATCCAACATAAAAACAGTGCTTGAGCGCCTTGATGGAATTGCAGATGGCGCGATTATCGTAAATCTTTCAAGGGGTGTCGAAATTCCGGTTGTGAGGGCGATTATTCCCATGTTTGAACTTTATACGCTTGACCGTGAGAGAAAGGGAGAGCGCATCAAGAAAAAGAAGAAGAGAGTGGCTCGGTGAAAAACGTTATGAAAGTTTTTTCAAAAGAAGGGTATGCGAAGCATACCCTATACCGCATAAAGCGAGGTTTCGCTTTATGAAGCCCGTGGTGTATACAGGCACGAGCATAAGCCACAGCGAGGCAAGAAGGATACTGGACGCGGACTATCGCCCGCCTGTGAGGCGTCATGATATCAGGAGGCTTATGAATTCGCCGCCTGGAATAATAGGGATTATAGACGGTATTTTCTTTGACAGCGCGGCAGTCGCGCACCGCGAAATAATCGAGGCTCTCAAAAGCGGGATAACTGTTGTGGGCGGTGCAAGTATGGGAGCGCTTCGTGCGTCTGAACTTGAGCCTTATGGGATGATAGGCGTTGGGAAGATTTACGAGATGTATAAAAGCGGCACGCTGGAATCGGATGATGAGGTTGCAGTGACCTTTGATGCTGAAACGATGGAACCGCTTTCAGTACCGCTTGTGAATGTCAGGGTGACAGTTGAGTTGGGACAAGCTATGGGATTTTTGACAAAAGAGCAGGCATCTGCTGTCGTGGACATTACCCGGAAAATATTCTATCCAGAGAGGAATTACAGGAGTATTATTAACGAATGTGTGAAAAATGGTGTATTCGAGGATTCAGAGAAGGAAAAACTGCTTGATTTTTTCAAGGTACACGAAGTGGATGTGAAGCGACAGGATGCGGTTCTTGTGCTTGAGAAGATAAAAGAACTTTTGAATTAACTGGACACTTTCACTCCGCTCTCCCAACATTTTTAACCCCTGATGACCTCCTAACCATGTAAAAAATACAACCAAAGAGAGATAACATGGATTCAAAAGATGCACTTGTTGTTTTCGAGGGAACTAAAATAAGAAGAAAATGGCATGATGGTCAGTGGTATTTCTCAGTGGTTGATATAATCCAGGTACTTACAGACAGCGGTAGTCCAAGACAGTATTGGGGGGTTTTGAAAAGTAGAGAACCTCAGTTGTTAACAATTTGTTTACAACTGAAATTACCCTCATCGGATGGTAAATATTACAATACGGACTGCGTTAATACAGAAAACGCATTTAGACTTATTCAATCAATCCCATCAAAAAAAGCCGAGCCATTCAAAAGGTGGCTGGCAAGAGTCGGTTATGAACGGGTGCAGGAGATAGAAGACCCTGAATTGGCGCAAAAACGGATGACGGGGCATCTAAATACAAAGAATTTATTTTCACAGGATTGTTTATCTCTAACATCGGAAGTATTTATATTCACTTAAAACGTTATTTTAAACTGAAATAATGAACGATTATAAAAAACTTCTCGAATATTATATTGCATGTATCGAGAAAGAAGAAATAAACTCGCTAACATTTGATATTAAAAGGGATACTAACAAATTTCTAACACACATTTTTGAAAAAGAGCAATTTTTTTTCGAAAAAATCGAACAGATTTCAATAAAGAATAATATTTTAAAAAATTTTGTCGCTAAACTCACAAAAAACAATCATATATTTTATGGGTATCCGCTTGTTATTACAAAAAAGGGTGAGATAAGCCCTGTTTTTTTTGTAGAATTATTGTTTGATGTCAATTCGGATATTACAATTTTAACAAAAGGATCGATAAATCCTGAATTCAATCATTATATTTTAAAAATAAAAGGAATTGAGTTAGAAGAAATTAATTTGATTAGAGAGGAAATAGATCAAATTGGAATTTTCTATACAAAACTTAAAAAGATTCTTAGAGTTTTAGATTTAAATTCTGAACTTTTGCCTGAATTATCGAACGAAAAACTGGCTACTCCAAAGGATTCTGAATATAAAATTCTCAATAAATCAATTCTCTATTATGGAGATAAGACTGGTATTACAAGGGATTTAATTTATGAGCTTAATAATTTGAAAAAAATGCCTCAATCAAAAATAATGTCTACATCAATTAATTATATTTTAAACCCACAAAATGTAAACAATTTAACAGACGAAAAAATAAAATCCCTTATAAATATATTCCCACTTAATCAATCTCAATCCGAAGCGGTAAATAATGCCTTTTTAAAAAAAATAACAGTTGTTACAGGACCACCTGGTACTGGAAAATCCCAAGTCGTTCTAAATATTATTGCAAATGCAATATGGAATGATAAAGTAATTTTATTTGCCAGTAAAAATAACAGAGCAGTTGATGTTGTTAGTGAAAAGCTTTCACAAATAATTCCAAAGCATTTAATCATGCGGATGGGAAATCGAGAAAATCGAAGAGAAACAAAATCTTCTCTAATTGAAATTTTAAAAAATAGGGAAATTTACGATGAAATTAAAAACCCTGATGAATTGACTAAACTTGACTTTATAAATTTAAATATTCGTAACCTAAAAGTTAATTTACAGGAGATGTCTGAAATTAATAAAAAGATTGATGAAACACTAATAAATTTAAATCATTTTTCAAATAGTATGCCTCCGGATTTAATAGAAATAAAGTCTCAAAAACAAGTATCTATAGATAGATTTGAAATTGAAAATGATATTATTACCCTTTCATCTGAACTTTCATTTTTTAATAAATTGATTAAACTTATATATCCATCTTATTTCACAAAGAAGAATTATAAAATTTTCAGAAAATATTATGACAATTTAAGCACTGAATACAAAAATTATTTTGACAAAAATATTCAACTTAATGATACTGATATTCTAAAAAGTTTAAATTTGTTATTATCTTTGCTCCGAATCTCTATTTGCAAAGAGGAAATTGAAGCTTTTAAGGAAAAATTAGGACATTTCTCTTCAGTATTTGAATATGAAATTCAGATAAGAAAACTGGAAAATGAAAAGGTTCCAATATCTAGAGATATTTTTAAGGATGTTTGGCTTGGGAAAATATCAAAAATCGAACCATCAGAAGAAAACTATTGTTTGAGATATATGGATACGACAGAAAAATTAGAAAATTATATTCCAGAGAGGAGTATTTACTTTAGTCTTTTATCAGAGCAAATTAAATCATTTCAAAATATTAAAAATTACTTAAATTTATGGGTTGTAACCAATCTATCTGCAAATAAAAGTTTCCCATTCCGTGAAAATCTGTTTGATTTGCTAGTAATTGATGAGGCATCGCAATGTGATATTCCATCAGCACTTCCATTATTATTCCGAGCAAAAAATGTAATAATCATCGGCGATCCCAAGCAACTCAAAAATATAACAACATTAAATGAAAGTACCGAGAGAAAAATCGCAAACAAGTATAATATTGAGGAGTACTATGTAGATTTTTCATATTGCAGAAATTCGTTATATGACCTTTTCCAACGAACGATTCAATCGATAAATGAACCTGTAATATTTTTAAACGACCATTATAGATGTCATAAAGATATTATTTCGTACTCAAATATTCATTTTTATGGTGAAAAACTTAACATATTGACAGATACTACTGCTCTTTTTTCTGATGAAGATTTAGTTTCTAAGGGAATCTCATGGGTAAATGTAAAAGGAAAGACGCTTTACAAAAAAAGTGTTTACAATATTGAAGAGGTTAAAGAAGTTATTAAATTAGTAAAAACAATTTGTAATAAAAACAAAAAAATATCAATAGGCATTGTCACTTTGTTTAAAGAACAAATGGATTTAATTTTTAAAGAAATAATGAATGAACCAACTTTAGAAAAAATAGATATTACAGTCGGAACAGCTCATAAATTCCAAGGCGATGAAAAAGATATTATAATTTTCTCACCAGCTATCTCAGAAGGTGTTAAAGATAAAACATTACATTGGATCAATTCTACCACTCAACTTTTGAATGTTGCTGTAACTCGTGCAAAAAGTTCTCTGATAATAGTTGGTGATTTTGATAAATGTTTAAATGAAAAAGGATTTCTCAAATCTCTAGCAGAATATTATAATCAAATACAGAATAAAAAAGAAATAACTTTTGATTCAGGTATAGAAAAAATATTATTTGATGAACTTAGAAAAAGGAACATCAATGTTATTCCACAATATACTGTGGCAATACAAAATAAGAAACAGTATAGATTGGACTTTGCACTTTTTGTAAATCAGAAAAAATTTGACATTGAAATAGATGGTGATAAAGCGCACCACAACAGAGGAGAATACGATAGTTTACGTGATACGCATTTGCACTTAGAGAATTGGTGTATTAGAAGATATCCAGCCCACTATGTGCAAAATAATTTGATAGATGTTGTAAATGACATTTCCAGGTTGTATTGATCAATGACTACACTTTGCGAACTTTGCGCTCTTTGCGCTCTTTGCGGTGAGATTTGTATTCCGCTCCACCAGGATATGGATCAAGAAATATGAACTACGATGTCGTTGTAGTCGGCGGCGGTCCCGCCGGCGCAATAGCCGCAAAATATGCAGCAAAGAACGGCGCCAGCACTTTACTGATAGAGGAACACGCAAACATCGGCTCACCAGTCCAGTGCACGGGTCTCATAAGCACGGCGGCGCTCAACGAATGCGAAATTGGGGCAGGGAATTTTGTTTTAGCAAAGATGAAGGGCGCTTTCGTGTATGCCCCGAACTGCGAAGAGCTGAAGGTGGAAGGGAAGGACGTAAAAGCATATGTCATAGACCGAAAAATCTTTGACCGAGCGCTTGTGGAAAGCTCGCTGGATGCCGGGGCTGACATGCTTCTAAAGACTCGGTTTACCGGCATTGAGCGCGGGAAAATATCGGTAATATCAAACGGCGAGAAAAAAGAGATTCAGGCAGGCGTTGTTATCGGGGCAGATGGAATCCAGAGCAGCGTTGGCAGGGCAGCAGGATTGGGACGGTGCGAAAAATACTTATCAGGTATCCAGTTCGAAGCCCCCTATGCAGCAAAAGACCCGGAATTCGTGGAGATATTCACAGGGAATACTATTGCCCCGGGGTTTTTTGCATGGGCTGTACCCTTTAATGGAATGGCGCGCATCGGTCTTGCCAAAAATCCTGGCGCCGATCCGCCATTGTATTACCTTGAGAAATTGTTAAAACACCCGGTTGTAGCCTCAAGATACAGAGGGTCGCGCACCGAGCATGTGCTCGGGGGAATACCGCTTGGCCCTCCCGCGAAAACCACATCAAATGGCGTGATGCTTGTAGGGGATGCGGCAGGGCAGGTTAAACCCACCTCAGGCGGCGGGATTTATATGGGGGCAGTGTGCGCAAAGATAGCTGGAGAAGTGGCGGCAAAAGCATCCCGGAAAGAGGCAGTTCTGAATGATTATGAAAAACGATGGCGAGGCGCAGTAGGAAGGGAGCTTGCCATCGGGATGAGGATTCATAAAAGCTTCGGTAAATTGAGCGATGAAAACCTGAACGAATTTATTTCGTTCATGAATAATCCAAAAATCAGAGAAATTATCACAGAATATGGCGATATGGACCATCCTTCGGTACTATTGCAGAAACTCATTCAAAGCGGTGATAAGAAGCAGCTTATTAAATTGCTGGGAGTGGCTTTTAAAACGCTGTTTTGAACCTAACTTGCGACAAACTCTTCTATTAACTTCTGTCCTGTCCTGCGCGTTTCAAGGCTGGAGAGCCTGACGCCTATCAGCCTAACCATCTTGTCGTCGATGAATTCCTTCAAAAGCGCCTTCGCTGTATCCTTTATTATACCAAGTTCATCCGTGTAGTGCTCCAGGGTGCGCGCCTTAGTTCTTGTTATGAAGCCTTTATACCTCACTTTTATGGTAACGGTTTTGAAAAGGAATCTTTCTTCGACAAGCGACTTGTGGACGTCCTCCGCCAAATCCTCCATGGTCTGGTTTAGATTCTCAGGGTCATCTGTATCTTCCTCAAATGTAGTCTCCCTGCTTATGGATTTGCAGCATTCTTCTTCCCTGACTTCGCTCTCATCAATTCCATTAGCAAGCTCGTGCATGTATATGCCCCATTTTCCAAATCGAGACATCAGTTCTTGTACGTCGCATCCAGCAAGTTGCCCGATTTTCTCTACTCCCATGGCGTTAAGTGTTGCCTCTGTCTTTTTTCCGATGCCGGGTATTTTTCTTACTGGCAGGGGCGAGAGGAATTCCTTAACGCGAGAAAGTTCAACAACAGTCAGACCATCGGGCTTTTTATAGTCAGAGGCTATCTTTGCCACTATCTTGCTGGGCCCCACCCCGATGGAGCATGTCAGCTTTACCTTCTCCACTATCTCCTTTTTGATACTGAGCGCAAGCTCCCTTCCTTTGCTACTCACATCAAGATACGCTTCGTCTATTCCCACCTGCTGGAACTTCTCAGCGTATTTGCGAAGGATGCTCATCACTTCCTTCGATGCCTCGATATAGAGGGGAAAATTTACAGGCAGGAATATTGCGGTCGGGCAGAGCTTGTAGGCCCTTGAAATCGGCATCCCCGACTTTATTCCGTATTTTCTTGCCTCGTAGGAGCATGTGCTGACAACACCCCTGCCCTTTCCCCCTTTCGGGTCAGCGCCCACCACTACAGGCTTGCCTGCAAGTTCGGGTTTCTCTCTCACCTCCACCGATGCAAAGAAGCTGTCCATGTCAACATGGAGGATTATCCTGTTGTTATATGCCGTATCTTGAATAATAGTGCCTCATAACGAAATAACGAAAGCTTAATATAAAAGTGATTCTTAGGGGGATGAAAGCCATCATAGGCCTATAGGAGGACAAAATGACAGAAGGTCTGCAAATTGGTAGTAAAGAAGTATTCGATACACTCTTTATAGATTACAGAATAATGGTTTCAGTAGCGATAATCTCTATAATCATTTTCCTTGTAGGGATATACCTGCAATTGGTGAAATGGGGACAGGGCGTCCCTGAAGGAGCAACAAAACCTCTCGGCGCATGGGGAACTCTTAAAATGATTATACACAAGATTTTTGAAAAAGGCATTGGAGCCGCCCTCGGGGTAATAATCCTGGACGGTCTGTTCCAACGCAGGACATGGCGCAGGAGAAAGACCGAATGGGTGATGCATATACTTATTTTCTGGGGATATTTCGGCTTATTCATCTTAACCGTAGCCGCAGCAGCTGCCGAGTTTTATGGGCCATTTGTTAAGAATGAAGCATCAGGCAATCCGCAATTTTTTATCGCCACATTCCAGGCGCTAAAACCATTTAATCTTTTATTTGCCGCAATGCTGACTCTTGGAATCATAATCGCAATAGTAAGGAGATTATTTTTCTCGGATGTCCCGGCAGCAAGATTCACAAGTGTTGACTGGATATCCATCACTGGACTAGGTATCGTTATAATTACAGGCTTCCTGGCATATTATCTCAGGATAGACGTATATCAGGTATATGGGCGTGAGTTAGTAAGCGCATATCCGGTGGCCTTTTTCAACAACCCCACTGTGCTTTTCCACGAGGTGTTCACGCTGCTCTTCTGTGTTGCCTACCTGCCTTTCAGCAAGCTTTTCCATATGTTTGTGACGCCGCTTGTAATCATGATTAACAAGGGCGGCTATGTGGAGGTAAATGCTTAGAGCCGAATTCGTTAGGGATATGGCGAACAATATTTATACTATATGAAAAATAGGAGATAAACATGGCAAAAAATAAACCTGCAATCACACTCGAAAATCTTACACCCACGCAACTGATGGAGTACGACGCATGTACCAGATGTGGTGAATGTGTCAAGTACTGCCCCACATACAACGCGAGGAATAAAGACCAGAACATCGAGCCGAGAGATAAAATCCTCAGGTGGAGGGAGTTCGTTACCAAAAGCTATGGCTGGAAGGCAAAACTTTTCGGACCTGAAGCGATCCCGCCCGAGGAAATCAAAAAGTTCACAGACGACCTATACAACTGTACTACCTGCGGCATGTGCGGAACTGTATGCTGCGCCGGTATTGATACTATCGAACTCTGGGAAGCTACACGTGCAAACCTTGTAAAGCATGGAACAGGCCCTTACGGGAAACAGAGCCTTTTCCCCAAACTCATCGGGGAAGGCCATAATCCGTATCTCAAACAGCAAAAAGACAGACTTGCCTGGATGACGCCGGATATCAAGATAGCCGATAAGTCGGATATTGCATATTTCATAGGCTGTACCGCAGGTTATAACCAGCAGGTGCTCGGGGTCAGCACAGCAAGGATTCTGAATAAACTCAATGTTCCTTTCATGGTTCTCGGAGAGGATGAATGGTGCTGTGCCTCTGCGCTCATAAGAACGGGGCAGCAGCATCTCGGCGACGTTCCGAAGCAGGCAGCGCTGCACAATATTGAGGCGCTTAAAGCAAGAGGAGCAAAGAGAGTCGTATTCGCGTGCGCCGGATGTTTCAGGGCCGCAAAGATAGACTGGCCGCGCGCATATGGAAAACCATTGCCATTCGAGGCAATCCACATGTCCCAGTTCCTTGCGGAGCAGCTTGATGCAGGAAAGATAAAATGGGTAAAGAGTTTGGATAAGACTGTTACTTACCATGACCCCTGCCACCTTGGAAGACATGTAGGCGTGTTCGAAGAACCAAGAAAGGTGTTGAAAAGCATGCCAGGCGTCAAGCTTGTGGAAATGGAAAGAAACCGCAATGAGCAGAGATGCTGCGGCGCTGGCGGTGGCGTAAAAGCAGGCATACCTGACCTTGCGCTCGCAGTTGCCAAAGACCGTATGAACGACGCTAAAGCTACAGGCGCAGAAGTTTTGATAAGCACATGCCCGTTCTGCAGACGCAACCTGCTTGATGGCAGGGACGACCTCAAGATGGATATGAAAATGGATGACCTTGTGGTTCTCACGGCCAATCTTATGGGTCTCTCCACGGATGTCAAGCCGCCCGCACCGGGCGCTCCAAAAGAATCAATCAGCGACCTGTTCAGGACGCAGACCATACCGCCCAAGCCGCCAGCGGAACCGAAGAAAGAAGAGCCAAAGGCTGCCCCGAAAGAAGCTCCTAAGGCTGTAAAGAAGTAGGGCTATCCCTACTTTTAACTTTTTTATTAAATTCATCCGGACTGAAAAACGTAAGTTTCAGTAAAATACAAATAGCGTAAGGTATCATACTCTCTTTGGTGAGAGTGAATGTTTATTGAGAGAATTGTTTCTGAAGGCCTTGCCCATTATTCGTATATTGTGGGAGACGATGATGAGGCGTTCGTCGTTGACCCGAGAAGAGACGTGGATTCGTATATCAGGATCGCCGAAAGTAATTGCTGTAGAATAAAGGCAGTTTTTGAAACGCACCGCAACGAGGATTATCTCGTAGGCTCGCGTCTGCTTGAAAAAGAGACGGGCTGCCGGGTAATCCACAGTAATCGCCTTGATTTTGGATATGGGGAGCAAGCTTCCGATGGGGAAACATTTGAAATCGGCGGCATGAGGTTGAAGATTCTTGAAACGCCGGGACATTCGCCTGAAAGCCTGAGTTTTGTCCTTTTTTCTTCCGGGGAGCCGTGGTGTGTATTTACAGGGGACACGCTTTTTTATGGCAATGCCGGGCGGGCGGATCTTCTGGGAAAGGAAAAAGTTGTTGAAAATGCATCACTTTTGTTTGAATCCCTCCAAAAGCTCCTCACCCTGAACGATGGGGTTATTGTATATCCTGTACATGGTTCGGGCTCTGCATGCGGCGGAAGCATGTCTGATATACCTTCAAGCACGATTGGATTTGAGAGGGTTTCCAATCCCGTTCTGCGGATGAACCGCGAAGAATTCATAGAACAAAAAAAGAACGAAATAATTCCACTGCCCCCTTATTTTGCAAGGATGGCAGAACAGAACCGGAAAGGTCCGAATGCACCTGCAAAGCAGAAAATAAAACCTATGGGCACTCTTGAGTTCGAGGAGGCGATGCCTGAGTGCACTATCGTTGACACTCGCTCGCCTCTTGGTTTTGCAGGAGGGCATCTGGAGGGTTCATACAATATCTGGCTTAACGGGATGGCAACATTCCCGGGCTGGATTCTTGATTACGAGAAGGATATCCTGCTCGTGACCGAAAGGAAGGCGGACGTTGAGCTTGCACGGCTTTACCTTGCCAGGATTGGTTTTGATAAGGTCAAAGGTTTCCTATGTGAGGGCATCGTGGGCTGGTACAGCCTGGGTTTGCCGCTTGAGGAAAGCGGCGTATTGACGGCAGGCGGTTTTCGCGATGAATCGAAAAAGGAGGACATGTTCGTGCTGGATGTGCGCAATAAGGAAGAGTATGCAGAAGGGCATATTCCGGGTGCGGTGAACATTTATGTCGGAGAGCTTGAGGGAAGGGATAACGAGGTCCCCTCCGACCGCCCTGTGGTAACCGTGTGCGCTTTAGGGAACAAGGCCGGGCTTGGCGCGAGCATCCTGAAGCGTCAGGGCTTTGACAGGGTGTATAACCTCATCGGCGGAATGAAGGCATGGAAGGAGAGAGGATTTCCTGTAAAACAGGAAGACAGCGATTAATGCAGGAGTCACCGTTACATTCTTAATAATTAAAAATACTTTAGAACCATAAGGAAGAACTTGAATCTCACAGGACTTTTATCCAATCACAAGGAAGCCTTCAGGCAGAAATTCATCGAAGCGCTTGCAAAAAAGAACTCACTCACGCCTGAGCAGACAGCACTTGAATTTAAGGATTTTATTGAACAATATGTTGATGAGAAATATAAACATGCTGCGAGGCTTGTCAACAGGATAAATGAGATGGAAAAACCTGTCATCCTGAATATCAGGCGCGACAGGATGCGGGAGGATAGATGCAAGATATGCGAAGCCAACGAACCCAATATCCGTGCGATCGAAAAAAAATACGGCGGCAGGATTGAATTCTTCGAGGTCGTAGAGGACAGGCCGGAGGGTGCTCTTTACCAGATAATCTTCCATGAAGAGGCCGAAGAAAAGAAATTGCCCCTGACAGCAGTAATAAATAAAGGTGAAATCCTGAAGTTCTGGGCAGGCAAAGCTATTGAAGCAGCAGTATATGAAATATATATTAACAAAAGCCTTGCATGATGATAAGAAAACTTAATATAACAACAGGATTAAACGTGTACAACTACAATCTTTCGGAGGTGAAAATATATGTGCAGCGTAGGAGATGCTTTTAATATCGAGATCCAGGCGCTTGATGCAAAATGGTACAAGTGCGGCGATTGCGAAAACGAGTTCAGGTGCGTGAGCGTAAAGACAAAAATAGAGTGCCCTTCATGTCATTCCGTTAATGTCAGCAAGCTGTATAAAGAACAATGACGCCGTTAAATGAAAACGAAATGCTGCT
>CABMII010000028.1 GCA_902386255.1 uncultured archaeon | reverse complement strand
GCACAACTCTGTCATATCGGCAAAGATACAAAGGTTCTTGACGTAGCTTCTGGAACCGGAGAAAGCGCCTTTTATCTGGTACAGAACTTCGGTTGCAGTATCATTGGAATAGATAGCTCAGACGACATGATTGAAAGAGCAAAGAGAAAAGCAATGGACAAGGGTGTGATAATTGAATTCAAAAATGGTGATGCCCATGACCTGCCTTTTATTGACAATACTTTCGATGCTGTTATTTCAGAGTGCACAACCTGCCTTTTGAATAAAGAACGGGCAATCGGTGAAATGGTAAGGGTAGCTAAAACTGGTGGATATGTAGGAATTCATGATATCTGCTGGAAAAAGAACGCTCCAGAGCACTTAAAGCAGAGACTTGAAGAGATAGAGGGTGAGAAACCTGAAACTTTAGAAGGATGGAAAAATCTATTTCATAGTGCTGGACTTAAAGATGTTATAACTGTGGACAAGTCATATCCGATCCCAGATTGGGGAAAAGATATCAGAAAAAAGACAGGCATCATGGCATTACTAAAAATTTTTATTAAAGTCCTCAAGAATTGGGGTATCAGTGGTCTTCGGATTATCCTAGAATCATTGCGGATTTTCGAGAGCGAACATATGGGTTACGGGATCATCGTAGGAAGAAAAACATGAATTTCAAATGTTCATTTGGTTTCATTTCCAACCACAACCAATAACTTTTTATTCCATAAAACTTACAGTTGTTGGGGAATCAATAATGTCAAGAGTCGAATTAACAGATGGAATATACTGGGTAGGGGTCGTAGATTGGAACCTTCGGGATTTTCATGGGTATACCACGCCGCGCGGAGGAACATATAATGCATACTTGATCATCGACGAGAAAATAACGTTGGTGGATACAGTTAAACGCGGGTTTGCTGATGAGATGTTCGGCAGGATAAAGGAGATTGTGGATCCTTCAAAAATCGATTATGTGGTTTCGAACCACGTTGAAATGGATCATTCAAGTTCCCTGCCGGATATTATGAAAATAGCGCCCAATGCCCGAATTTTTACTTCTGAAAAAGGAAAAGAAGGATTACTTAAATATTATATGAGCAAGTGGGATCTCAGGACTGTCAAGACAGGCGACGAACTTAATATCGGTAAAAGAACACTGCTTTTTATCACGGCGCCGATGCTTCACTGGCCTGACAGCATGGCCACCTATATAAAGGAAGATAAAATACTACTTTCAAATGATCTGTTCGGGCAGCATCTTTCATCATCGTTCAGGTTTGACGAAGAACTGTGCTTTCATGCGGATGAATGCGACATCTTGATGGATGAGGCAGCCAAGTATTATGCAAATATTTTTATGCAATTTGGAGCGCTTATCCTTAAAAAGATCGATGAGATACAAAAACTTGGCATCGAGATAAAGATGATAGCGCCTTCCCACGGCATAATCTGGAAAAACCCGGATAAAATAATCGATGCTTATCTTAACTGGGCTAAAGGGGTCTCGAAACAGAAAGTGCTGGTTATCTATGATACTATGTGGAACAGCACGGAAATTATGGCTAAGGAGATCTTAAGGGGAGTTTCCGATTCAGGCGTGGAGGCGTCGCTCTTTCATCTGCGCAGGAATGAGTGGAGTGAAATAGTAAAGGAAGTACTTGAATCAAGGGCGGTTATTATAGGTTCACCCACATTGAATAATGACCTCTTCCCACCAGTAAGTGGATTTTTAACGTATCTAATGGGCCTTCGGCCTAAGAGCAAGATATGGTCGACATTTGGATCATACGGCTGGGCAGGTGGGGCAGTGCGGGCAATCAATGAAAAATTAAAATCTACGGGGAATGAACCGGTTGAGTTCCTTGAGGTCAAGTTCAGGCCCGATGAGTCCGAAATGGCAAAGTGCTACGCGATGGGTCAGAAAATCGCTTCTATGGTCAAAAGCGCTTAACCCTGCTGCATGATCTGCTCAATTCATTATTTTTCTATTTTTATACGAGGAAAACCCACTATTTCAAATGTTGAAGACGCTATTTTTATATCATCTTCATGGCTAAATGCCTCAAGAATTTTTTCATTCAAAGAGTGCCTGATATCCCTTCTCTGATGTGGATCTACAACATATCTCAGACGTATGTCTATCCAGTTATCTGTTATTCTCGTAAAGATTTTTTCTTCGACGTCACTCGGATGGATGAGATACTTTTCCCCTATTTTAACAAGCTCGTTTTTCGCAGATATCTCGAAAGGACCCGTAACCTCATGGGCTATTTTAATTACTATCTCCTTTGCCTTTTTCCAGTTGCTATTATATGTTAACATGAGATGAAGCTCGTCCCATATGAATGAGAATTCTTTCGTGTAATTCTTCACCGCTTTATTCAAAACGAAGCCATTTGGTATCTGGAGCAGTCTTCCCGAATACTGGTCCCCATCGACCCATTCCCTGATTTCCATCAATGTGGTGTAAAAAAGCTTTATATCAAGAACATCCCCAGTATCGTTCTCAACCTGTATCCTGTCTCCAGCCTTAAATGGTGCTGTCAGAATAATTATAACTCCGCCTGCCATGTTTCTTAACACATCCTGAAGAGCGATTGCTACACCGGCAGTGAGAAGTCCGT
>CABMII010000027.1 GCA_902386255.1 uncultured archaeon | reverse complement strand
TGCTCTTACTCGCGGGCTGTATGCAATTGACCCGCGCCTTGGTCTGTGGGGATGTGACATTTTTCCTCCTTTGACAATATGTAATACTAATACGTGGGATTTTTACTGCAAGCTGCAAACCATCGGGGCCTGCAAATAGGTCATCACAAATAGATTTTGATTTACATGCATTGGCGGGCATACGATAACCGCATTGGCCCTGGCATTCATCAAATCCGACTTTGATCGACTTCAACTTGCGTAATATATACGCACCGTACTTTTCGCTTTAAACGAAGAAGAAGTATTTAAAAGCTTTGGGCAATTTTGGTTTTTCCGGCTATCTCCACAAGCTCATTCATCACAGCAACAGCCACTGGCGTTCCTCCCCGTGTTCCCACGCAGGTGATGGAAGGCACATCCAGCATCCTCACGCGCTCCTTTGACTCGGCAGCATTCACGAACCCCACTGGCGTCGCAACGAGCAGCGCAGGTTTAAGCCCGCGCTCAATCATGTTGCTTACGGTCAGTGAAGCCGATGGCGCATTCCCGATAACGATTATAGCGCCGGGAAGCTCTTTTTCAAGCGCCATGAATCCCGCGCTGGTTCTTGTCGCGCCTGTCCTTTTTGCAACATCATTTCCTGCATCAAGGACGCACCTGACATAGCAATTATGACCCAGCTTTGTTATTCCCACCTGCGCCATTTTAATATCCGTGAAAATCACGGCGCCTTTTTTTATCGCTAAAATTCCGGCCTTTACCGGATCATTATTAAACCTCATGAGGTCTGCAAAAGCCGGGTCGCCCGTAGCCATCACGCAGCGCTGCCGTATCCTGTCCTCAGGCGTATCGCCTTTCACGATGCTTCGAACAATTGCGCGGCTTTTCTCGCTGATTTCCCTTGCTTCTTTTGTGCTCGCCCCAAAATCAGTACTCATATTTCGGCTCCGAATCTATCAGTATTCATACTTCCTCTGGTATCCTCTTGGTGTAATTATCCTGTTATTCCACAACCTCGATTCGCTGTTCCCGATAAGCACTATCGTGCTCATATCGATTTCATCATTGTATTCCATAATTCTACCAAGCGTTGTTGCAATAACAGTTTCTCCTTCACGCGTTGCATTTTTCACGATTCCCACAGGTGTTTCATCGTTCCTGTATTTTCGTATGATCTCCATAGCCTTTCCAAAATTTTCCCTGCGGTTTCTGCTCTTCGGGTTATAAATAGCAATCACAAAATCAGCTTCAGCAGCCATGTCAAGACGGCGCTCTATTACCTCTTTAGGCGTCAGAAGGTCGCTCAAGCTGATAACAGCAAAATCGTTCACCAGCGGCGCCCCGAGAAGCGATGATGCCGCGGTTATCGCCGTAACACCGGGGATTACCTCGATGTCTATATCTCCAGTTCTCTCCGCAATTTCAAAAACAAGACCTGCCATTCCGTAAACATTCGCATCCCCGCCGCTGATTATTGAAACAACATGGTCTTTTGCGAGTTCAACAGCTTTTCTTGCCCTTTCAACCTCACCGCCCATCCCGCTTCTTATGACGTTTGCATTTTTTATAACCCCTGCAATCTGGTCAAGGTATGTACCGTTGCCAATGACGTAATCGGATTCAAGCAATACTTTTTCTGCCTTTTTTGTGAGGTGTTCAACTGCTCCCGGGCCTATGCCCACGATGTACAATTTACCGTGCGATCGCGATTGTGACATTACCGTAAATCCTCTTTTTAAGTACTAGTTTTTTTTCATCAGACAATGCAAGCGCTGCGGGTTCACAAATGCCGTTTAATCCAAGCTGCTTTGCTTTGGATTGTGAAGGAGCATTAATAGAATTGATGATATCATGAGGGACGAACTTGATTTCCTTTCCTAATGATGAAGCTGCATCAATGATGCCCTGCTCGTTTTCTTTAATAGCCGCAGATGCTAAGTATTTCACATCCCCTACGCTGGCATTGATTTCCGAAAGCGCGCCGGTAATCGCTTCAATTACTTCGCTTTTCCTGACACCGCGATTGGCGCCAATTCCCACAATCAGCCCGCCCCGTTTCAGCACACTGACATCGTCGTCAACAAGCACAATCTTCGGGCCTTTTACATGCAGGACTTCAACATCTGTCTCCAGCAGCGCAGTATTGACTTTTTTCGTAGAATCTTTGTTAATAATCCTGCATCCAAGGTTATCAGCAATTCCCTCCACAGATTCTCTTCCCTTCACTTCCGTGGCTGTAGTTATCACAGGAGTTATGCCCATGCCTGAAAGCTTCCTTGCAAGTTCGTTTCCCCCGTGATGCCCTCCAAGTATGGGTATGGCAAAATTCAAACCCGAATCCACAACCACAACCGCCGGGTCTTTCCACTTATCGCGTATCAGTGGTGCAATGTTCCTGACCGCTATGCCTGCGGCCATCAAGGCTATTATAGAATTATATTTCTCAAAAGTTTCTTTGAAAGCCTCTTTTGAGTATGTAATTATATCCCCGCTCGTGAAATCCCTTATCTTTTCCGCGATTTCAAGATTTCGGGAAAATGTAATGATTGCCGGTTCACCCATAAAGATGAGACCTCTTGAAGTTCTCCGGTGCCAGCACATTCCCTATAATTATTATTGCCGATTTATCAATCCCAAGGGCCTTCACCCTGTCCGCGATATCGCCCACTGTCCCGAGAACCACTTTTTCATCTTCCCATGACGCGTGATACACCACAGCGACTGGCGTTTGCGGGGGATATGCCACCTTGTTCATGATTTCCCTTAGTTTATCCGTTCCAAGATATATCGCCATGGTGGCATTATGGCGCGATAACTCACGCAGCGAGTCCATTTCAAGCGTGGTTCCTGCAGGTCTTGTGATTATCAACGTTTCTGTAATCCCGTTTATCGTAAGCTGGGTTTTAAGCGAGGCGGCGGCAGCGAAAAGCGAAGTTACCCCTGGGATTATTTCAATATCTATACCGCGTTTTTTCAATCCATCAATCTGCTCTATAATCGCCCCGTACAATGAAGGGTCGCCGCTGTGTAGCCTGACTACTGTTTTACCTGAATCGACACCTTCTGCAAGGACTTTTATTATTTCTTCAAGCTTCATGCCATAGCTATCGAGCTTTTCTCCGTGTGTATAATTCAAGACCTCCGGATTAACAAGGGAACCTGCATACATCACAAGGTCGGCTGATTCAATAAGTTCGCGCCCTTTTACAGTGATATATTTCGGGTTTCCCGGGCCTGCTCCCACAAAATACACGACTTTTTTATCATTATTTTTTTCTTTTCTTTTTCTTGCTACCATAATGCTGAAATAATCACCTGATTCAGGGATTTCACTGGTGATTCGTTCGTTGTCCATAAACAGCCGCTCTGCAAAAATGAACTCATCAAAACCATCATCTTTTAACGACTTTTTCACATCTCCAGGATGCTTTGCTTTCAGGATTATTTTGGTTGTGACAGGGGAACCATCGCTCACTATGAACGAGCCCTCTATGCTCATATTCGTTCGTGCAGCCTGCGCCGATACAGCGCTGACTCCCGGGATTGTAGTAATCTCGATCTCGGGAAATTTTTCCTTGATCGTCCTTTTAAGATGCGAAAACGTAGAGAAAATGTTAGGGTCGCCAAGAACGGCAAAGGAAACCTTGCCTTTCTTTGCCTCTTCCGCCACCATTCCGGCATTTTTTTCCCATATTTTTGAAAGTTCCTCTTTATCCTGTATCATGGGAAATTCAAGTAAGTAGGGCTTAGCATAAGGCGCGACCAGTTTCGCGGCCAGTTTCCCGGGCACAAAAACCTTCCTGCTTTCTTTTAATGCCTTTATGGAAGCCAGCGTGAGAAGGTCGGGTTTTCCCGGCCCGAGTCCTATGCCAATCAGCATCAGGCACCGCCTACAATCAGGAATACAGGATTTTCGGGTTTGAGCATGGTACCGCCTGCAAGCTCATTTCCCCTTGATAATTGTATCTGTAGTAATTCATTGAACCGGTTGTTCTTTTTTATTATCCCGAGTGCAAGCGCCACAGTTTCAATCCTGACAGCGCTGACCACGAACCTCCCGGTTTTTTCCAGCAAAATTGCAAGGACTTTCTCGATATTCTGGCTTCCGCCGAGGAAAGCACAGTCGATATCCAGGTCATGCAGCAGCAAAACCGCATCGCCTTTTAACACTGTGACGTTATTAATGCCGCATTCTTTAATATTGCTCGATGTAGCCTGAACTGCTTCATCCCTGTTATCTATGGCATATACTTGCTTTGCCGAGCGCGCTGCTGCAATAGAAACCGAACCGCTTCCGCATCCTATATCTGCAAATACATCCGTGGGTCTGATATTGAGTTTTGATAAAGCCACGGCAATTATTTCCGGTTGCGT
Organism: uncultured archaeon; assembly: GCA_902386255.1. Taxonomy (GTDB): domain Archaea; phylum Halobacteriota; class Methanosarcinia; order Methanosarcinales; family Methanoperedenaceae; genus Methanoperedens. The sequence goes on along the minus strand of CABMII010000027.1, from coordinate 3,300 downwards.
GGGGGTTCCGTCTGGATATAGCATAAAATCACTCAAATAAAGTTGTGTTAAATCAATTTAATTTGATATAATGATTGCTGTTGAGACTTTTTATTATCTTCTGGTTTGATAAACCACAGAGAGCACTGAGGACACAGAGAAAAGCGACAACGCTCTGTGCTCTCTGTGTGCTCTGTGGTCGATTATTCTTACTCGTATTCATTTGTCCAGAACAGAGATTAGATAGCCATATAACTTTTTTATAAACTGAAATTAGAAAAATGCAATAGGAAATGTATTTTATATGGAAATTCCATGTAGAAACCCATGCCCAACTTCCCATCCAATGAACCGGTTCTTGTAACCTGCGGGCTCCCTTACGCCAATGGCAAATGCCATATCGGTCACCTCCGCACTTATGTACCTGCGGATATCTTTGTAAGAGCGCTTCGGAAACAGGGTCAGGATGCCGTATTCGTATGCGGCTCCGATGCCCACGGGACGCCCATCGTGGTGAACGCAGAAGAACTCGGGATAACCCCGACAGAACTTGTCAATAAATACCATAAACATTTTGAGACTATTTTCAAGGCGATGGAAGTTGAATTCAGCGTATTCGGAAACACAGATTCGCCAACAAACCATGCAAGGACGAACAGCATAGTTGAAGCCCTCATTGAGCGCGGATACGTTTACCCGCAGGTCATAAGATTGGCTTACTGCCCCCATGATAACCGATTCCTTCCCGACAGGTACGTGGAAGGCATCTGCCCTTACTGTGGAAAACTTGCGCGGGGAGATGAATGCGACCAGGGATGCGGGAAACATCTTGAACCCGGAGAAATAAAGAGTGCAAAGTGCCGCATTTGCGGGAATCCTGCTGAGTACCGCGAGCAGGAACATTTCTTTTTTAAGCTTTCAGCTTTTAGCGGCTTTCTCTCATCATACTTAGAAACGCTTGGAGGCACATCCAATGCCATCAATTATGCTAAGGAATGGGCTAAAGAATTAAAGGACTGGTGCATCACGAGGAATCTGGAATGGGGTGTGCGCTTCCCGGGCCATGATGACCTTGTCGTTTATGTATGGGTGGATGCGCCTATTGGATACATTTCATTTACGGAAGAATGGGCAAATAATACAGGTAATGACTGGAAGAAATACTGGGGACAGGATTCGCGTATCATTCATTTTATAGGCGAAGATATCACCTACCATCATTGCATTTTCTGGCCTGCGATGCTAAAAGGCGCAGGTTACACCCAGCCCTGGGCTGTTGTGGCTTCAGGCATGTTGAAGATAGATGATAAGAAGTTCTCAAAGAGCAGGGGGTATGTTGTTTGGGTGGACGAGGATTACCTTGACCACGGTTTCCATCCCGACCTTTTGAGATATTATATTGCAAATTATACCTCTCATACGAAGGAATTGAATTTCTCATGGAAGGTATTCCAGGAAAAAGTGAATAACGAGCTTGTTGGGGCGCTTGGGAATTTCCTGCACCGGACACTGCATTTTGCACATAAGAACTTCGGCGTTGTTCCTGAGGGTGCGGTTGATAAGGAGATTCTTGAAAAAATCCAGTCTACCATCGACAGCGTGATTTCAGCCCTTGATGAGTATGAATTCAAGAAAGCAACGGATGAGATGATGGAGCTTGCCGCATACGGTAACTCCTATTTCCAGTCGAATGAACCCTGGCAGCTCATCAAGAAAGATAAGGAAGCCTGCGCCCGTGTTGTGAAGAACTGTCTCCAGATAGGAAAAGCGCTCATATTGCTGTTTGAGCCTATTCTTCCGGGAAACATGGAAAAGGCATGGAAACAGCTTGGGCTTTCGGGAGATGTCCATTCAGCGCGGTTTGAGGATGGTCTTGTCGAGATACCAGCACAGGAGCTTGGGACGCCTGAAATTTTGTTCACTAAAATCGAGGATAAAAAGATAAAGGAAATGGAATCCATTCTTGATAAAAGGATAAAGATTGCAATCGCGAAAGAGAAGAATAAGCTTGAGGCCGGGAAGGAAAAGGCTGAGATAACATTTGAAGAGTTCCAGAAGCTTGATATCAGGATAGGGAAGGTGCTGTCGGCAGAGAATATCAAGGGTTCTGATAAATTGCTGAAACTGGAGGTGGATATAGGGGAGAAGCGCCAGATTGTCGCAGGGATTGCGAAGTCCCATAAACCGGCTGACCTTGTGGGAAGGCAGGTCGTTGTTATGGCCAACATGAAGCCGGCTAAACTTTTCGGCGTGGAGTCGCGGGGGATGGTGCTAGCGGCTGATGTTGAGGGGGCGGTGCTTTTGATGCCGGAGAAGGAGGTTAAGGAGGGGACGAGGGTGAGATGATTTTATTTTTTATGATTTTGCTTTTGCCAAATGGTAGTTACCAATTCATGAGTTTGATTTATAAATTTAACTGTTTTTTATGCTTGCAATAAATCCAGTGTAATAGTTACAATATGTAAAGGTAAAAATTATGTTGGCAAACATTTATGCTATTGTAATAAATTACAATATGAATTATGGCAAAGGAATTCATACGTGAAATCAAGGGTCATAAGTACAAATATCTCATATATTGGGATAAGGCAGAAAAGAAATCAAAACAAAAGTATTTAGGAAGGGTTGATGTCGAAAAACCAGTAGCTATGAAGATACCCACTGAAAAAGAAGTTGCAGAGGCCATAATAGCGATCGGTAGTGGTTTAATAGAACGAAAACATTTGGAAAAATGGATTAAAAGATTGAAATTTAAAGACAACATGGATTTATTGAAAAATCTGTTTATTGAACAATGATTTAATACAGTGTAACAAGTTACAATAGTCAGAAAGAAGTTACCAACGGTTTTTGGCAGGCTTTGGTAACTGCCCAAATAGTTAATGGCATAACGCATAACATTAATTAGGTCAAATCACAAAATACGTGATAAATCAGAATATCTTCTATATTATTAATAATTGCATTTGGTATAATAATTACTCTTTTATGTTTTGATTTAAAACTGTAATCAAAATAGGATACCTTTTCAAATAATAAGTCTATAGAATCATCTGACAATTGTCCGAATTTAACACTATTTGCATTAAATACATTAGATTGAACTTTTTCCTTAATATTATTTACAATAGTAGATATATCACCTTTGACAACATATCCAATCATACCACCAAAGTTAGGGGTTCTCTCATGGATTATAGACCTGAACAGTTTAGATTTTCCCCCCTACAACTTAAAATCAACAGCTGTAGTTTCCTTTAGTAAATCCTTGAACCCCATCATTTCTAGTGTTTTTTCAGAAATTCCCGTTAAATTCAGGTG
>CABMII010000026.1 GCA_902386255.1 uncultured archaeon | reverse complement strand
CCTTTTTACTTGATAAATGACTTGGTTTTATGTGGAAGCGATTTATGGCGGTTGATTTGTTACCAGATTGTTTTGGTTCTCGTCGTGAAAAATTACAGAATCACTGAATTTTTGGATTGTGCCCAAATTTCCAGCTACTGATATTTTGATAACTCTTGAAATTTTATACCCAATACCCAAAGATTCATTTTCTTCGTTCAAATTATGGGTAAAGAGGAGCTTGCAAACAAGAATATTTAATTACAAATTCTATTCTAAAATTTACAAATCAAAACCTGATTTTGTTGCAATTCAGTTCCTAGATCGTATTGGAGCAGATACTAGTGTGATTGCAGATATCAAAGATAATGTTTGTCAAATCCTACCACTAGAAGTAATAAAATACGATAATAAACCTAACAAATTTTATTCAAATGAAAAAATTATATTTGATATAATAATTAAATGTGAGTATAGTTCACTTGACAATCTAAAGCTAGAAAAGCCGCTTTACAGTTTATTTAGGTTCGAATCAAGTCCCCAAGGTATCATAGCACTACAGATTAGTGGTGCTCCTATAAAAATTTTGTAAGTCTAACTACCAATCAAAAAGTAATTTTTACAGAGTATCGTTTCTTTTATTTGCTTCGCTTTATCATAGATTATAGGAGTTATGCATGAATGGGAAAAGGAATGCTTTTTGTAGTAAAATATTGTCATAAGGGGAATTTTGTAACCCCTCGGAGATTTTGATTTCCTATTTAACCAAATCTTAAAAAAAGTAGGCAAAATTGCCTACACCGTCTTTGCCGCGAAGCATGAAAGGACAGGTACATTCCCGCTGCTTTACATTCAATCTGTTTAGCCATTTTCTCACCCCCTGGCTCTAACCAATAATGAATTATGAAAGGGATTTCATTTAAATTTTCCATGCATGTAAACAAAATGCATATATAGGGTTTACATCATATGTAAAGTATAGCCTGTTTTAATTTTATACAAAGGCTAAATCACACATGGAACCCATAGCCCCTTCTATATTTCTGGTTTTCCTGGCAGGCATAGTGACAATCATGAAACCGTGCTGCCTTCCTCTTGTACCTGTGGTTTTTTCAGGCTCAGCAGGACACAGGCTGCGGCCTTTTGCTATCGTTTCAGGACTGGCCCTCAGCTTTACGACCATGGGTGTGCTCGTGTCCGCATTCGGCGCCACATTTGCAGGGTTCACCGATTCATTGCGAAGCCTTGCAATTTTATTTATCATCGGTATGGGCGCAGTGCTCTTTGACGACGATATAAACATGGAATTCATGAAGCTCTCAGGCTCGATAACGCAGGGTTTGAGGCAGAATTTCGGGTTTTTAAACAAATACTCATCCACCATGCCGCAAGGAAGCCTTACGGGAGGATTTTTCCTCGGGATGTCGCTTGGCGTCCTCTGGATTCCCTGTGTCGGGCCTATACTTGGCGCCGTGCTTGCATTTGTCGCATCTGTGGGCAATACGAGCTACGGCGCATGGATGCTCTTTGTCTATTCGGTTGGCATGAGCCTTCCCATGCTCTCCATAGCTTATTATGGTAAGAAAGTTACGAACAGGTACCAGTGGTTTTCAAGGAACGGCGAGCTTCTCAAGAAGCTGTCCGGACTGGTGCTGATAGTTATCGGCATAATGCTTCTTTTCAATATAGATAAACTCATTATCAGATTGCTTTCCCCGTATTTTCCGACAACGTTTTACGGGATTTAATGAAAAAAGGATGTGGGCTTGATGAAAACCGGGGTGTCGGTTTACGTGGACATCGCATAAAGCGAGGTGTCGCTTTACGAACTCATGCAGCCGGAGTTCGTACGAGTTCGTATTAGTTCGTTGTTATTGTTTTTCATTGCCATCTATGAACAACCGCTTAATAGCCGACTTTTGCGGTGAATAAAATCACTCACTGCTAAGACGCTAGGAACGCTAAAATCTTTTATCCGCTTTTGGATTTCGTTCCCATTATCAGGATTATCCCGATTGCAAAGAGTATGATACCTATCCATGCAAAATTAACAGCCGGGATGATTTTTAGCGTAAGGGGTATATAACCACCACTTTCTCCCTGGAAAATAACATACACGTCCGTGCCTGTTATGCTCCTGTCAACAAGCGGGAATGTTCCGCTGCCGCCTTTTCCCTCAAGGTACTGGGCGACTCCGCTTCCGATTTTTCCCCCATTCTGGTAAACTTCAAGCTTAACATTCTGGACATTATAATTGCCCGATATGTCAAGGGTATCACCGGTGACTACCTGGAGCACAGGCACCTGAAAACCCGACATTACATTCCCTGTTACTGTCAGCCCGGCCCCCATGGTTTCTGTGATATTTCCCGGAAATACTGTCCACATGCTTCCTGAATTATCTGTTAATTCCACAAGCGTGCCATGCCCCTGCAGGGAACTTATATTAGTGATTTGCCCGCTTATTGTTACATTCGTCCCTTCAAATGATGACGGATTATTCATAATATCGCCAATTTGAGTCCCCGGGTAGGAATTGGTTTTTCCGGTCAGGCTGCTTGTTGAGAGGTCAAGAAACTTCACGCCGTAGCCGTTCCCGATGTCAACTAATTCTCCTTTTGCAGTGAGCGGAATATTGATATTATCCATCGAAGATGTGAAACTGGCACTGATAACCGTGCCAAAAAGAATTAAAACAACGCCAAAGTGAACCGTTGCTATTCCGATGCCTTTAATCTTTGGCCGAAGGCTTGTGATGCGCAGGTATTCCTGAAGCCGGTTTACGATTGCCCATGCCGCATAAACAAGCGATGGGAAGATGGAAATGAGAGAGATGGAACCTAACAGTTTATAGATTGTAGGCTCACGCACAAAGAACGGGCTTGTGTGGTCAAGAACATAGAAATTTCCTGTGCGGAAGAGCATGGTTACAACAGAGAGCCCCGCAACTACAGCAAGGGTTTGTATCTGTTTTTGTTTCTCGGATTCCTTATAGCTCAAACAGAATCCGAGCGCAAGCAGTAAGATGATAGTGAAAGGATAACTCCATACATTGAAGAAATTCTTTGTATCGGAGGCTACGCCCACTTTAAGCCCCTGGGTCAACTGGATGAACACAGGGAAAGTGATACCCCAGAAAGAGATGAAAGCCAGAACCACAAATAAGAGAAGGGTTACATAGAAAATGTTTGTCTTGTTCCAGAGCCCCTTGTCTTCTTCAACCGTTTCAGGCTCTTCAAAGTACCGCTTCATGCCAAGAACAAGGGCTATCACCGTGGCAGCCACGACAGATACGATCAATAATGTGCCCGTAGAAGTCTCCCCGAAGGCATGGACGGAATTGAATAGCCCGCTTCGCACAACGATGGCGGCGTATAATACCAGGATGAATGAAACGGCAGCCAGCATGGGTGCAGCTATCGAGAATGTTGCTTTATTCTTCCTGTGAAGGGATGCAGCATGGAGATAGCCCGTGAGAGTGAGCCACGGTATGAAAGATGCCGTCTCTACTGGGTCCCATGCCCAGAACCCGCCCCAGCCCAATACCAGATATGCCCAGACGCCGCCTACGGCTATGCCCATTCCCAGGAATAACCAGGTAAAGCGCGCCCACTGCCTGCCCAGTTCTTCCCAGCCTTCATCCTTTGTAAGCAGGTACACGATAGCAGCCGCAAATGGAATAGTTATGGCCGCATAACCTATGAACATAAGAGGTGGATGGACGGTCATCCAGAAATTGACAAGCAGCGCATTAAGACCGCTGCCATCCGGTGGTACAAAGCCCTGCGGGACATTTGAGAATTCATAAATTGACTTAAACGGGGTCTGGATAAGCGTAAGCACTATAAAATAAATTCCTATAATCACGGTAATTATCTGGGTTCTTCTTGCCAGGGCAGTTGCATGCTTTGTGGTTTGGGCAAGCCATGCAGCCGAGATGAATATTACCAGTACCCATAGAAGGTATGTGCCCGGCTGACCCGCCCATGTACCGGCTATTTTATAAACCAGCGGGAGGTCGCGGCTCGAGTACTGCCAGACATATTCATAGGTAAAGTCGCTCACCACGAAATAATAGGTGATAAGGAGATAAGCAAAAGCCAAAAGTCCGGCAGCCAGGAATATCAGGGGCGAGACAAACCTGTACAGGATATCGTTATTTTTCAGTTCTTTTAGTAACAGCCCGATAAGCGCAATAGCGCTAACTGCAATGCCGGCGTAAAGTATTGAATCACCGAGAGTTATCATTTTATTTGCTCCTCACCGTATCTCTTACCTGGGTTACGATGGGCAGCAGGTAGTCTGGACCCACCGCTCCAGGTATCCTCTGAAGTATATTGCCATTCGGATCCATGAAAATCAGATAAGGCGGATAGCTGACACCGTACCTGCCTGAAACATCTCTGTCAACATCAAGATCCATAGCCACAAGAACATAATCATTTTCCAGTATTTGCTTCACCTGTGGATTCCCGAGAGTATTTGTCTGGAATCCTGCGCAGTACTGGCACCATATTGCCCAGAAATAAACCATTACCGGTTTTTTTTGCTGCTGCGCTTCCAGGAAGCCTTTTTGAAGACCTGAATCCGAACGATAGAATTTGATACCGCCGAGATAACTATTATTTTTATCTGACAGTGTGAATTTCGAAAGAGCGATATTGTAAGAACCGTAGGCGAAAGCTATGATTAGTATTAATACAAGTATTGTCAGAAGTTTCTTGGTTTTCATATTTTGGTTCCTAATTGATTGGAATTGGATATAAGATGTGTGGTTTTAATCGCGTTTTTTGCGTATTTTTTTGTTGTATTTTTGTTTTAATTGATACTTCTTAACCATGTATATACTTTACGATATGTGTAAAGCGAGTTATAAATTATACAATCGGCAGCGTCAATATCCTTACTCCGATGCCCAGATAAACAACCGCAATAATACTCACGGCGAGCATACCCTGTTTTAGCTCATTTTTACCTGTTGATACCTTTTTGCTGATAAGATAACCTGCCCATATCGTAAATATAAAACCGGCTGCCAGTAGTCCTATCTGCATGTGGTCAATGGTGTCAAAATCCACCGCGAATTCCCACACTTTACCGAAGAATTGCCCGATGCCGGCAATGATGTAGAACAGCCCTTTCAAAAGGCGGAATGTATTTTCTGCCAGATAAACAGCTAAACTTAATGGAAGAAATGCGTAGGACAGCTCTATAAATTTTTGTTTTGTATTCTTCCCTGAAAAGGACATTTTTGCAGTGAGGTACATCAAACCTGCCGCGCCAAGCGTTATTGCGGCAAATATGATTATCGCCCACAGATTCCTCCAGTAAAGGTCAAGGAAAGTGACTGAATTGTAAGGTAGCGTGAATTTGACAAAATTAATAATCATATTCCTGAATTGCAATCGTTCCATTCCCAGGACAAAAAGAAAGATTACGATAATCCCGTGAACCAGGTATGCCTCGGCAAGATGCGTTTTTTTCATATTAACCACATCGGCACCAGGAAGCCTCGGGCTTATGCGGATATTGTCTTTCGAGCATGATTTCACGCATTCCATGCACATGATGCACTGGTTATTGCGTTCCATGGTCTGAGGTGATTCACCGACCGGGCATGCTTTACCCGCCTCGTTACCGAGGACGCATTCCTTGATAGCGTGGTCCTGGCAGGTTTTTCGCGACTTGCACCTGAGTTCTGTTGCAGAGAGCATGGAGAATAAACCAAGAACAAGACCGATGGGACAGATATAACGGCAGAAGCTTCGTTTTTCATAAATAAACCCCATCAGCACTGCAAGACCGGTGAAGAATAAAAGCAGGTATGCGGTGTTCGGCGGGTTCCTCGTGAACATGAAAAGATGGCGCTCAGCAGCGAAAATGAAAAGGAAGAAAATCACTGCTATCCAGAGATTGCGGTACTTTTCAGGATATTTTTTTTTGGCACTATAGACAGACTGTGTCCAGTCCCCGACTGCGCCGATGGGACATGCAAAACACCAGAGCCTCCCGAGAAGAATGAGTGTGAAAATAAGGAGAGGATGCCAGATATCCCATATCATTGTTGTTGCGAATGGTATCCCGCCGTGGAAGCGCAGGTCAGGCTCGCTTGAAAGGCCGAAATAGATGATTATCAGGAGGGCTATGAAAAAAATTATGTTGACGGCGGGCCTGAAAAACCTGTTTTTTACAAGATTCCTGAAAAAATAGGCATCAAGCAGGTCGTATTTTTCATTATTATCGTTATTTTCTTTGTCGTTTTTTTCCATATATCCTCAAATCAACGGCGGGAAATAGGGAAGCATTTTTGCCTGGAGATATCTGTCAATCCCGAAGAGCATCATTAAGCCGAGAATTATTAGAATCAGGCCTGAGAGCTTTTTGAAGAAATGACCTCTTTTCACAAACCAGCTTACCCTGCCCGAAATACTCTTGCCCGAATATGCTATGGCAAGCATCGGGATGCTGACGCCCAGGCAGTATACTATCAGCAGGAAAGCGCCATGTAAGAGATTGCCTGTGCTTGCGGTATTCGCAGACACGTAAGCAAACACCGCGCCAAGAATCGGGCCCACGCACGGGATCCAGAGAATTCCAAGCGACATGCCAAGAAAAAGGCCGCCTGCTATTCCTTCCCTCGGAGCGATTGAAGAGACATTCCCGAGAAATGATACATGAGTATGTGCAAAGTTGACAACTGAGCTTGAAAAACTCACGAACGCCTGATTAACATCGTCATCAAACAATATGGCACCCATTCCTATAATGAAAAATATCGAGAACCAGCGAAGGTATTCAGCAAAAAATGAAAAAGAAGTGAGTGCAGATACAAGGAGCCCCATAAGCGTGAAGGTTATGGACATGCCAGCAACTATTGCTAAGGGGCGAAGCCGGCTGCCCACAGACCCGGATAACACGGCAGGCAGGATGGGGAGAACGCACGGCGTTATCACTGTAGCCATGCCTGCCAGGAAAACCAGGAATACCGATGGGGCTGGCATTTATATTCTGGCTTCTGCGTCTATATTGTCATTATCCGCCTGGACAGTTTTCAGATCGCCCGTCTCCTTAATTATCAATATATTTCCATTAATTTGCGGATTATACTTGTTAAAAGCAGATGGAATTGATTTATTGTCTGTCAGATGGAATGCCTTGACAAGTTCTATCTTGCCTGAAACAGGGGTCAGGCTCATATAATTAATATCAGAAAACTTGTATGGCTCGGTTTGTACAAGCGCATAAGCAGCATTCTGGTAATCAACCGCATCAAGCAGCGGCTTATAGGTGGAATACGATGTGGTCATGCTCTCGGGGTCCTTTATCAAATTCAATACATTATCCACGTTCTGGATATGCCCGTAAATAAGCGGTCTTGTGTATATGATGTTTTCCATTCCTTGTTCAGCGTGCGCCTTGAGTGTCACATCTTTTGTGCTGTCATAACCCAGGTCATGCAATTCAATCCATGAAGTTGGGCTGAAATCCGCGCTGTACATGCCGATTATCTTTTTACCGTAAAATGCATCGGGCTCGACTGAACCGCCAACATACTCGGCTTCCATTTCAGTCCCTGCGAGCATTTTGGTATTGATGAAATAAGCCCTGTTGGCACCTGCCGGGGTAAGCTTCAATCCGTCTGCAAGTGAATTAAAATTCGAAGGCAGGTTGTATTCTGAAAGGTTAAGTCCTGAAGGCGTCTGGGCAACGGTTGGTATTCCAGCCGCATTCGGTGAGAGTATAGGTACATAATTATCTCTTACAGGAAGCGTGTTTGTATTCTGGCCCGGATATTTGCTGTTATATTCCTGGTCTATCAAATCCCTTGTTTCTCTTAGTGTCTTGCCTGATGCAAGATAATTCTGGACTTTTATGGCTTCTCCGACACATACATCACAGAAAGAGGCATGTTCATCATAAGTCCAGTCATCATGAATGAAACAATCGCGAAGGAACCTGTGGCCTGAGTGCCCACCGCATCCGCAGTAACATGGTATTTGTTCAAGCAGGTCCGGATGTTCAGTTGCATACGTGTATGCTTTAAGCGTCAGTGGGTTTGTATAAACGAAACTTGGGAATTTTATTGCATTGCCAGGCGTTTGCGTAGATGTTGAACTGCTGGTTGTACCTGAAAATAGAGCATAAGCTACCCCTGCGAGTATGATTACAGCTACAACCACAATAATCAACGTATTAGTTCCTTTCTTTTTCTGGATTTTTTCACCCTTTGTTTTTACAGTTTTTCCTTTCTTTTCTGGCTTCATTTTTTATGCCTCATTTTGCAATCTCATTTATTGTGTTAAGAAATGTTTCTGTATCGGTATATCCTGGTATCCTTTTTATCTCGGTACCGTTTGAATCAAAAAAAATCTCGGTAGGTGTGCCGTATACCCTGAAATTCCTTGTTTCGTTCTTTTGTTTGTACGTGTCTATTGAAACTAATATGAAATTTCCGTTTAATGTTTTTATTACACTCTGGTTTGTGAAGGTTTCCTCTTCGAATTTTTTGCACCAGCCGCATGACTCAGACCGTGCATAAACGAATATGGGAATGCCCTCTCCTTTTGCGGCGCCAAATGCAATTGATGGGTCGGTATAGAATTTAACTCCCTGAAGGGTTAATTTTCCCGCATCGGCACCGGCATCCACTCTGCTCGGTTGGACGATCAAAAAGCCTGAGATAAGCACAAGCAGGGCAGGTAATACGAATATCCATTTCTTCAAAGTGAATCCAACTTTACAATGCTTGTAAAGTGATATAAGGATTGTGGTTATGAACTGAAACTCCGACAAATTTTAAAAAAATTTGAGGGTCCGGATGACAATTTCACAAGTTAGTACCCGAAAACTCCTCCGCCAGAAGTTGTTGCAGTCGCTGCCGGTGTGATTTTTATCGAAACTATTGTGGGTGCGGTTATATTTATTGTTCTTTCGTCTGACCAGTAATTTGTCCCGTCGATCATGGCATACGCCCTGAAATAGAATATTCCGGTCTTGCCGATGGTTATGTTTGCACTGAAATCAGCAGGTGTCGTTCCATTCAGAACATCAGTTTTGCCTGGATAGCTCGTAAGCGACAGAGGCTCTGATTTCGAATCCGGACCATAATAAACCGCAGTGTACGGAATAGTGACCTGGGTGGGATTGACCCGCCACGATACCATAAAGCTCTGACTTGCTATCGCTGTAGTCGGCGCTGTTAAAACCACAACACTTGTGGCAGGCGTTGGTGCAGGAGTCGTCATTGGTGTTAATGTTGCAGTCGGAGTCGGTGTCATGACCGGTGTAACGACTGGCGTGGCCGGTGGTGTGCTCACACAGCCTGATATTAATGAAGATACGATAGCAATAGCTGCTATCCAAAAAATAATTTTGCCTCTTATCATATAACCTCCAATGATCGGCTGCCTTTACCATACGTCCCCCATCGAAAATGGAACGTTAAATCAATAACCTCCGCCCGTGTAGCGCGGGATGATTGCAATCTGGTATCCAGGCGAATAAATATCCACTCCATCAACCGTTGCGTAAATCCTGAAATAAACCGGGCCACCTCCGGCAGGAGCTTTTAAAACTACACTAAAATTCTGCGGTGATTCTCCATTCAGCACCGTGCTGTTCCTGGTATAATTCGAACTAAAACCCCATTGAACCCCTGTCTGGCTTATGTTTCCTGTTGTTCCTCCTGTCACTTCCCATTGGATTGTGAAGTTATCTTCTCCGTTTACACCTGACGGATAAGACGTTATCGTAATTGACGGAGGGGCAGATGAAGTCGCAGACGGAATTGCAGCGCTTGTTGCCGGTGTTGGCGCAGGAGTTGATGTCGGTGTCATAACCGGTGTAACGACTGGCGTGGGAGTAGCCGTTGGCGTGGCCGGTGGTGTGCTCACACAGCCTGATATTAATGAAGATACGATAGCAATAGCTGTTATCCAGAAAATAATTTTACCCCTTATCATAGATAAACCTCCAATGATATTTATCTTAGTTAGTATTTATAACCATCCATCATTAAGAAATTGTTTTAACATGTAGCAAGCGCTTGCACCATATTCTGAGGTGTGGTTCAAATGAAACCGTCTGAAACTCATACCCTTTCTTACTGCCATCTACTTCATCAGCCTGAACATAATGTTGGTCAATATCTCAAAGGGTTTCATAACCGGGAATGAATAAACCCCAAACCTCTTCTTCATCTCAAACTGCGCCTCTCCTTTTAAAATCCCGAATTTCATCTTATTCTCAGAGAAATCCGCATCGAAGATGAGAACATGGTCGGAAATAAGGCCATCAGGGGCTTCCCATTCCTTTAATATCCTGCCTTTCACCCTCTCATAAAGGGCAGTACCTGGAAGGGGATAAGGTACTGTGAAGGAGAGGTAATCAAGAGGAAGAGAGACTGCAAAACGAAGAGTTTCAAGTACCGTATCATCAGTTTCTCCGGGATAGCAGAGGATGAAAAAAGCCCCGGTCGTAAGACCGGCATCATGGGCTGCATGAACTGCCCTGCGTGCCTTATCCATTGTGATTTTCTTCTTCATGAGCTTTAATACAGAATCGTTGCCTGACTCAATCCCGAAGTATATCCTGTCACATCCGGCATCCTTCATCGCATTAGCGATAGCCTCATCGATTGAGTCGACTCTCCCCAAACACTCCCACTTGAATCGAAGACCTCTTCTCCTTATCTCATCACATATCTTGAGGACACGTTCTCTATTGAGCGTGAATACGTCATCTGCAAAGTGAATGCGGTCGTATCCGAATGAAAGCGCCTGTTCAACCTCATCCACTACATTTTCAGACGACCTCTCGCGGTACGAAATGCCAAAGACGGCATTACTGCAGAACTCGCAACTAAAGGGACATCCTCTGGTTGTGAAGACTGTGGTTGTAGCATGCCCTGTTCTTCTTTTCCAGTAGTCTATGTACCTGTCATTCGGAAACAAATCCCTTGCAGGAAATGCTATTCTGTCAAGACCGGGTTCTAATATGCGTGGTTCTGTGAAAACTTCGCCCGGTCATTATCCCTTTTGCGATATACGATTCCCTGAACGGACTGAAGGTCATTGCCGCTCTCATACGCCCCGAGAAGCTCCAGCATGGCATGTTCACCTTCTCCTTTCACCACGACGTCAAAGTCGTTCACGAATGAAACGGGATCGCATGAAGGAAGAGGACCTCCGGCAATGAGGAGACCGCAGCTATCCCGCAAGTGCCTTGCGAACAGGATGCTGTCATTCCGCATGGTAACTATGCTGTATATCCCCACAACATCAGCTCCGGCAAGCTTTGCTTTCTTTAGCGCTTCTTCCCTTTTCATAAAAGTGCAATCCAGGATATCGACATCATACCCGGCGTTTCTGAGAGATGCCGCTATATACCCCAACCCGAGAGGAGGAAAGCGGAAACTCGACCTGTTGTGTGGATTGTTAAAATAAGGGTATATGAGGAGGACGGAGGTCATGCAAGCCTTCCAATCCTGATATCATAAGCGAAATGGATAATGTTCGGCGGTAGCACATAGGCAAGCCCAGACCATGCCAGGCGGCTCTCCACAAGCTCCCTTCCCCTGAACATTCTTGCTCCTTTTACTTTCTTAAGCGTGAAAGCTATGTTATCATATGAATCAATGAACGATGCCTCATCAGCAAAAATCTCATCCCACGTCCCAATTGCATTTCTTCTGAGGAATAAGCCATTTGAGTCGCTGTAGCTGTCAAAGTGGTTTGCGCCCAGTTCGTTCATGATATTCACCTCAGTGCGTCCTTCTTTTTTAACATTGCTCATGTCAACGCTGACGTGAATCATGCCATTTCGGGTATTGATGGTATTCACAACGCTTGCCATACCTGCAGATGCAACCTTTTCGAATCTTGTCTCTATATCGCAGGTGTGCCTTAATGAATTTGAAGATCTTACCAGAATTCTTCTAAACTGCGGATATTCCCGGTGCAGCCGTGAGAAATATTCCTTTATTTTGTAAAAAGCTTTGCTGCCTATCCTCTTTCTGCTTTTCACCACCATCCTTTCCACAAGGTTCATGTCATAATCAATCCTGACCACTGCTGTATCACCATCTTTTTCAGTAGTAACGCATGCATTTCCCGGGAAGACAGTCTCATGTCCGAACTTGAGTACAGGTACTCCGAATCCAATGCCCTCTTCAGACAGGTCTTTATTTTCATGGACTAGCATGAGTCCCTTCTGTATCCTGCTGGCAGGATAATCTCCCTTTTCAATTTCAGGATTCTTGTATATAAGGCATAATCCCTTTGTCAATTCGACTTTCACTGGTGCAGGGCTCATCATCGTGAAATTATCAGGGGTTTCTTCCATATATGGTCACAGCCTATGCGAAAGAAATATAATCCAATACATGTCCCCTGATTGACGTCCTGTTAATAATATCCTCTTTGTTCCTGAACGGTTTTCCCCTGATTATTTCAGCAGCCTGTTGTTTTCCTATCCCGGGAAGCATCCGGATTAATTTAACCGGCGCCGTGTTTATATCAACAGGCACTGGAATACCGGTTATCGACCTGCGGCCGTGGTCAGTTACAAGTATATCGAAAGATTTGTTTAATTCAAGCTTCAAAGGAATTCCTACAAGGAGCGGGTATGTCCCAAGCTGCCGGGCGAATGTTATTTTATCGTAAACTTCAGTCCTCACGTCCTTCAGCGTGGTATCGGAGGGCACAACGCGCCGCAGCATTGGAAGGTCAATCTCATTTCGGATTTTTTCCTTGTATCGAAGGAACATATCCTTGTTTTTCCTTACAAGCTCGTCATGGCCTGACATCGGCGTGCCTGCAAACGTCATCACCTGCCTGATATTCACCCTGCGCACCATTAGACCGCTGTCAAGTACTTTTTTCAGGAATTCAAAGTTCAGCTCAAACGTCTTTTTTGTCTCGCCTTTTAAGCCATGGACGAAGTTAATCCCGGGTAAAAGTTCAGGAAGACCGCTTGCTCCCCGCGCAGCTCCGATTTCATTCAGGAGTTTTATGGCTTCAAAAACCTCATCCGGCGTGGCTTTCAGGTCGTTCGCCCTTATTACGTCCGGGTCTGCGCTTTCCATACCCAGCGCCGCCACATCGCCTGATGTGTGATATTTTATAATGATTTTCGCGATTTCGCGCGATTCATCAGGATACCGCGCAAGCGTTACAGGATTGGCATTGTCCATGTGAAGCACCTTGAGTTCAGGCGTCACATTTCGAATCCCGCTGTAGAGTTGCCCAAGAGCCCCGGGATTCGGGAAACCGTCTTTTGCCTGGTACATGAATAAATCGGGCTGCCTGCCTATCCTGAAATACCGCGCTCCGTGGGCATAGAGCGCTGATACTTCTTTTAGTACATCTTTTATTTCACGATAGTCCGGTTTCCCGTAGAAGGGTTCGGTGCAGAAAGAACAATGCGAGTGGCGCGGGCATCCGCGGTAGGTCTCAAGCTCGCACATCACAAAAGGATAATCGGGGTGCTGGCGGATTATGAATGCGCCTTTTTCGCCCCATCTCCCTATTTCCGATGTTGTTCTCATCCTGTGTTCCACTGCGTCAGGGTCTTTTATGTTGCTGCATAAATCGTAAACAAATGCCTCTATGTCCTTTTTTGCAAGAGTAATTCCAGGAACAGCCAGTTCTTTTGCAGACGAGCCGCCTTCCTCACCAAAACCCAGCCTGATAGGTCCCCCGATTATCTTTGTACCTTCAAGATGCGAGAGTTCCCCGAGCTCGCCCCGGGTTATCGGCGTCGCCCGAAGGTATTTTCCAGGAACGGTCATCCCGGCAATGATCACGATGAGGTCGAACCTGAAAGCTTCTTTACGCTGGCGCAACTGGTCTATGGTGCGATAGGTTATATCCTGCTCTTGTATGCCTTTTTCAACAAGAGCGCCGGCAATATACCTCGGATAGGGCGCCATGTACGGCGGAACGCCAAGGCATGCCGGTTCATCTACGTAACCATCAATGATAAGAACGCACATAAGGTGACCTCTCCAGAAAGCGTGTTATTTTGATGTATACCATATACTGGCGACTTTTATGAAAGTCCCAGTTCGAGCAACGGAAGTTCAATGTGGTCAATCTCATATCCCATCGGAACGATATATATTTTCATTTGTCCTGTGAGTTCCATGATTGGTCAGATTGGTAACAATGGAAGCGTTACTAATAAAAGTATCTCGTTCATGGAAAAACCATGTAGCCTGCTGAGTAAAATATTCACCGCAAAGCCGCAAAGTACGCAAAGCAGGGATGGAATATAAACCGCGAACTCAATACGAACTCGTACGAACTCAGATTTAAATATTTTCAACTGTTCGGCGCGCCGATAGGAAACCGATACAGCCTTTGTATTACAGAAAAACGAACCGCAGATTTCGAGTCGCGCCTGTCTTAGACACGCTTTGCGAACGGAAGGGCGCATTCACGTATGGAAGCGCGGAGTTAAAAAAAACACCACAGAGAACACAGAGGAAACGGAGTGTAATTAATTGATCCCACACTGCGCTTGCCAAATTCCTCCCCACGCGACAAAAAACACTTTCACTCCGCTTTCAAAAGATATATAAGCAGATGAGTGGTTTACAAAACAAGCAACCGCATAAAAAACGGATGAACGCCCAGGGTCGCCCTCTCTTGGGCGCATTCACGTATGACTGCGCCATACGTGTCAAATCAGAGTGGATGGTGATTATAGCTTGAATACAGGTATCGGAACTTATGGTGTAAAGCCCGCCGATGGGGCGCGGGAGGAGAGAAGAAGAGAAGGGGGCGGAGTAATATAGATGTTATCGGCAATTAGAGAAATTGGGAAATGGCAAATAGCAAAATCCAGCAAAAACGAGTTAGACGTTTTGATCAAAGAGCCAAATTTTAAGAATGGAGGTAAGGTAGCTCTTATTAAGATTAATCTTGATGAGAAAAGATTTGAAGGGGTTGAACTGGAGGACTATGATTCTACTAAAGTCCATAAATATCTTTTCAGAGGCGGAGTATCTCAAGGACCAAATCCAACGCCTATTTCAATTATAAATATTAAAAAACCGCAAACGACTTATGATGGAAAGATACAAAAATGGTTTGTAAAATATTCAAACAGTGGCGATATCTTAAAAGAAGATAGAGATTTTATAGAAAATATAAAATGTATTCTTTCAGACAATCATGACCAAATTATACAAGCAATAGAAAATTGCATTGCAGACGTGCCTAAAAAAGAGGGCAAGCTTTTAACAGTAAAGATTAAACAGGGTATTGATTGGAAATATATTGGTGAGTTTGAAATTTTTAAGAAATTGCTTAAGGAAAAAGAGTCTAAAAAAATAGGTGGGGTTATTACAAATTGTTCTATATGTGGAATACAAAAAGAGTTGTCTGAAGATGCGGGGGTTTTTAAATTCTACACGATTGATAAGCCTGGATTTATAACAGGCGGATTCGAAGAATCTCTTGCTTGGAAAAATTTTCCTACCTGTTCTGAGTGTAAACTTGAATTAGAAGAAGGACGTAAGTTTATTGAAGCAAATCTCAATTATAAGTTTTATGGACTCAACTATTTACTCATACCAAAGCTTCTTCTTAGAGAAATTAGAGAAATCGATGCTGAAATTTTTGAAATTTTGCTTGACAATAATAAACTAATTTCACTAAAAGAAAGGGTTAAGAAAAGAATAACCGATAATGAAAAAGATATCTTAGAAGCACTTGCAGAAGAGAAAGATACTTTAACTTTTAACTTCCTGTTTTTAAAGCCAGAGCAGAGTGCTGAAAGAATATTGCTTCTTATAGAAGATGTTTTTCCATCAAGAATTAAAAGAATTTTCGAGGCAAAAGATGCAGTTGATAAAAACACAGGAGATAGTTATACATTGGGAAAAATCAGGCATTTTTTTGCTAAATCCGATGAGAACAAAAGAGAATATGATCTTAATACCTATTTTTTAGAGATTATAGATAGCATTTTTAGAGGAGTATCTATTGAATTTTCTTTTTTAAACAGTTTTTTTATGGCAAAGATAAGGAGGGACTTTTTAGATTATGATAGTAAAGGAAATGAAAAATTCAATTTTCAGTCATCAATAAAAAATGCTTTGATGAGCATAATGTTTTTTGAAAATCTTGGTTTAATAACCTTTGCGGAGATGATCGATTTGAAAGAAAGTAATTTTGAAGAATTATTCAAGAAGTATGGCAATACTTTTAACTTGCCTGTGAAGAGAGGACTCTTCCTTGCCGGAGCTTTAACAGAAATGCTATTGAGAAAGCAGGGAAAAGAAAGAGGAACTAAACCCTTTATGAAGAAGCTTAAGGGGCTAAAAATGGATGAGAGAGATATAAAGGCTCTTCTACCAGCAATACAAAATAAGTTTGAAGAGTACAACTCATTCGGTAAAGGAAAAAGGATTGTAGCTGAAGAAGCGTATGATTATCTATTTGCCTCTGGAGAAAACTGGAAATTATCTGTTGATGAGATTAATTTCTTTTTTGCTGGTGGAATGAATCTTGCAAGTGATATTGACAATATTCTTTATGCCGAAGGTGAAAAGGATATTGATGAAGGAGATAACCAATCGACTGAAAAAATAAAAAAATAATAAAGGAGGACTAAAACATGTCAGAATTAATAAAAAATCGCAGTGAGATTCTTTTTCTCTACGATGTAACCAATGCCAATCCTAATGGCGATCCAATGGATGAAAACAAGCCAAGGATTGATGAGGAGACAGGGAAAAACATTGTTACTGATGTCAGATTAAAAAGAACAATCAGGGATTATCTCCATGATTACAAAGAAAAGGATATTTTTATAATAGAGACAATAGATGACAAGGGTAATTTAAGAACTAAAGAAGATCGTTTAGGTGACTTTAAAACTCCCGAAGATTTGCTCAGTAAATGTATTGACATAAGACTCTTTGGTGCTACTACCGCAGTAGAGGGGAAAAACATGGTATTTACTGGTCCTGTCCAGTTTAAATATGGACGATCACTCCATAAAGTTGATTTAACTTATGTGAAGGGAACAACAGTAATGCCTTCTAAAGCGGACAAAAAACAGGGAACATTTACAGAAAGATACATTCTTCCTTATTCCCTTATTGCATTCTATGGAATTGTAAATGAAAATGCTGCATCAAATCAGGGATTAAAGGTAACAGAAGAAGATATTTCCTTGATGCTCGATGGTATCTGGAATGGAACTAAAAACTTAATATCTGGTTCCAAATTTGGACAAATTCCCAGACTATTAATACAGGTTTTATATAAAGAGGGGAATTTTTACATTGGAGAGTTGGACAAAAGGATATCTCACATTTCAAGCAAAAACAATGAAAAAGAAATCAGAGATATTTCCGATCTAAAGATTGACATAACAAATCTCACAAAGGCGTTGAATGAACATAAAGGCAAGATTGAAAAGATCAGGTTGAAAGTTGATGAAAGAATTGCCTTTGTGTCGGACGGGCAAGATATCAAAATAGAGAGTGCTTTGAATGAATTTACAATAGAATCTCTAAAATTTTAAGGGCAATTATGAAAGTATTGGTTTTTGACTTATGGGGCGATTATGGGCATTTTCGAAAATTTTACACAACTTCGTCCCCCCTTACTTTTTCGTTCCCACCACCTTCAACCATAGCTGGTATTTTAGGAGCAATTTTTGGAGCAGATAAGGAGGAATATTTAAAGGTTTTTTCACCAGATAAATGTAAGATTGCGCTCAAGATTGTTAAGGTTATTAAAAAGGTAAGAATGGGGTTGAATCTGATAAATACAAAAGGTAATTATTGGACACCTGTGTTAAAAATTACTCCAAAAAGTACCCATGAACCAAGAACGCAGATTAGAACTGAATTTTTAAAGGACCCTTATTTTAGAATTTACTTTATCCATGAAGATGAAAAGATTTTAATTAAACTGTCCCGGCTTGTAAAAGAGCATAAAAGTATTTACACCGTTTCTTTGGGTTTGAGCGAATTATTGGCTGATTTCAAGTTTATTGGAATCTATGATGCAGAGAAAATATTAGATGGCGTAGCGGCTGAAATGAATACTCCCATTGTTATTAGTAATCTAACTCCTGACAGGTTTGAAATCGAAACGGGAAAAAAATATTTTAAAGAAAAAATGCCTATCATAATGAATCCAGAAAGGATAATTGAAAAGTACGATGATGTAATCTTTGAATCTCAAGGCAAGACCATAAAGGCGCAATTAAACACTTATTACAGGCTTGAAAATGGAGAAAATATTGCCTTCTTCTGACCTCTATTCACATCCTGGCAGACTTTTGGAAGACCATTTGATTGGTGTTGCAAACTTATCTGAATTATTTTGCCAAGACAAATTATTCCCTGAAAAAGAAATTTTAAAGCGACTTGTCAGAATTATTGCATTATCTCATGACTTAGGTAAATCAACAACATTTTTTCAAAACTACTTAAAAGCAGAAGAGAAAGAAAAAATAAAACTTAAAAATCAACCTGAAACCCGTCATGGGTTTTTTTCAGCAGTTTGTGCTTATTATCTTGTGAAAGAATACTTAGATAGAACTAAAGGTAATGCTGGGTATTACCCTTTCTTTGCTTTTGAGGTAGTTAAAAGACATCATGGCAATTTGAGGGATTTGAAGGATGAAGTATTTTTCGATGAAGATGATAAAATTTTAATAAATAATCAACTTAAAAATATAAAGGAAGAAAATTTTATTATCCTCACACAGCATCTTTTTGATGCTGGTCTGCCGATTAAACTAACAAAAAAGATTGTTTCTGAATGGATTGATACATTTCCAGGAAAATTAAAAGAATACAAAAAACCCCTTCGTCAGGACTCTGGAGATGCTTCAAATTATCTACTTTTGAATCTGCTTTATTCCATTTTGCTTGATAGTGATAAGAGTGATGTTGTAGTTAGAGAGATTTCTTACTTTGAGAGGCAAACAGGGAGTATTTTGGCGAATATTGTAGATAGATATAAGTCTAAACAATCGTTTCAGGATTCACCAATTAATGCGATAAGGGAGTCTGCGTATAGCGAAGTCATTAATAAAGATATCGACATTGAGAAAAAATTTTACTCGATAAATCTGCCCACCGGGCTTGGGAAAACTCTCATTTCACTCTCATTTGCCTTAAAATTGAGGGAGTTGGTGAATAATAAAACCCAAGGCAAATTTGTACCAAGAATCATATACGCATTACCTTTCTTAAGTATAATCGAACAAAACAGTGATGTTTTTGAGAAAGTGCTCAAAGCCAATGGAATTACCCCATATAGCAACATACTATTGAAACACCATCATTTATCAGAAATTTCGTATCAAATTAATAAAAATGAAGAATTTGAATCCGATAGCGCAAAAATCATGATAGAAGGGTGGAATTCTGAAATTATAGTTACAACTTTTGTTCAATTATTTCATACTTTGTTAACAAATAGAAATAAGAACCTTAGAAAGTTTCATAGAGTCAATAACTCCATCATTATCCTTGATGAGATACAGTCCATCCCAATTAAATATTGGCTCTTAATTAAAACTATTTTCAAATTTTTAACAGAGAAATTAAATGTTTATGTTATTTTTGTGACGGCTACAGAACCGCTTATCATTGAAAATAAGGATATGGTCAGCCTTGTTGATAGAGATAAATATTTCCAGAAGATGAATAGGGTTAAATTAAAACTATCGCTTGATAAGGATTTAACACTTGAGGAATTATACAGCACTTTTAAAATCGAGCACTGTAGAAGGTATCTTTTTATTTTCAATACCATAAGTGCTGCTAAAAAATACTACGAGTTAGCTAAAGTAGACCACAAAGATATTTCCTTCCTTTCAACTCATATAATTCCAAAAGAAAGGCTTGCAAGGATTGAAGATATTAAAAAAGGTAAGTTTAAGATTGTTATCACCACTCAGCTTGTTGAAGCTGGCGTGGATATAGACTTTGATGTAGTAGTGAGAGATATAGCTCCACTAGATTCTATTAATCAGGCTTCTGGAAGATGCAACAGAAATAATTTTGGAAAGGAAAAGGGCGAGGTTTATGTTTTTTCGCTTAAAGATGAAAAAGGTAAAAAATATTCATCTTATGTATACGATTCAGTCTTATTGGATATAACAAAAAAGATATTAGGAAAACATCAAGAAATCCAAGAGCAAGAATTTCTTGAACTTATAAATAACTATTACAAAGAAACATCAGAAAAGAAGTCACCAGATGAATCAAATAAGATATTAGAAGCGATTGGAAAGCTACGCTACGACTCTTCAGACGAAAATACTTCTATTTCGAATTTTAAATTAATCGAGGAAGATTATTCCAAGAAAGATGTTTTTATTGAGATTGATGAAAATGCAGAGGAAGTCTGGAGGAAATACTTGGATCTTAAATGTAAAGATTTGTTTGAGCGTAAGAAAACATTTGATTCATTCAAATCAGATTTTTATCAATACGTGATATCAATTCCAGCAAACGTAAAGAATTCTCCTCCCGAAGTTGGTTTCTTATCTTATGTGAGAAATGCTGTTCTGTCTGATTATTATGATTTAGAAATAGGATTCATTACAAAGGATGAAAGAAGCGTTGTTATATGGTAATTATGAACCTCAAAACCCTCACCCTCGCCTCCGCCCACATCCCCGCCCTCCCCCTCACTCATGCGCGGCGCAGCATCACGGACGGCGCGCCTGACAGTATAAAATATTTAATTTTGAGTTCGTACGAGTTCGTATTGAGTTCGCTGTTTATATTCCGTTCATCTGCGGTTTGTTATTTCTATAGACAGAAGCCGCATCAGATTCATATCGGCGCCGGAATTATAAAAAATTGTTTTGATAAATCTCATGAAATAAAATCAGATGAGGATTGCAAATGCTCCTGAAAACCTTCACCCTCACCCTCGCATCTACCCGTCCCATCCGCGGCTCCGCTCCTGAATTGCGCGGCTTCTTCGCCACCAAATTCAATGAATACTCCCTCATCCACCAGCACAGCGCCGATAAGCTCATCTACCGCTATCCTCTGGTGCAGTACAAGATGATAGACAGCGCGCCCATGGTCATCGGCATCAACGACGGCGCAGAAGTTTTAAAACAGATTTATGATAAATACGATGAAATAAAACTTGGTGAGGAGGTATATGAGATAGTGGAGAAGGGTATATCTGTAAAGAACCAGGAGTTCGGGCTGTCGGATAAGTTCCATTCCTACGAGTTCGCCACGCCATGGCTTGCGCTCAACCAGGAGAATTATATGAAATACTACGGGCTGCCCAACATGGAGGAGAGAACGGAATTCCTTAGAAAAACGCTCATCGGGAACCTGCTATCCATGTCGAAATCGCTGGATTATCAGGTGCCAGAGACGATAAAATGCGATGTTGATATTAAAATTCATAAGAACAGGTTAAAGGACGTGAACGTGATGACCTTCATCGGAGGATTCTGTACCAACTTCCTCATACCCGACTATCTCGGTATCGGGAAATCGGTTTCAAGGGGCTTCGGGACTGTTAAACAATGCAGCTTGTAATAAATACGCGCGGCGCGTATCTCAAAAAGGAAAAGAACTGCTTCCTCGTAAAGAACGATGATAAAAGCTTTGAGGTTTCAGCAGACAAAGTTGACAGCATACTCATAACAACCTCAGCGACCATTACCACAGACGCTATAGAATTTGCAGTTGAGAATAATATTGATATTGTGTTCCTGAACTACTTTGGCGACCCATACGGGAGGGTGTGGCACTCCAAGCTGGGAAGTACAACTCTAATCCGGCGCCGGCAGCTTGAAGCTGAAGCCTCGGCTGTGGGATTCAACCTGGCGCGCGGCTGGATAGCGCAGAAGCTCGAAAACCAGCTTGATTTCCTCAAAGACCTGAAAAAGAACCGTCCTGATGAATACGAGACTCTCGGGCAGTACATTGCGAAAATTAGCCAATTGAAGGATAACCTCATGGGTATGAAAGGCTCGCTTGATGAGAAGCGCGTCTCGATAATGGGAACAGAGGGCATGGCGTCCCTCACTTATTTTGAGGCATTGAACAGCATTATGCCTGATGCATGGAAGTTTAACGGCAGGAGTCGTGACCCTGCACAGGACGCTTTCAACTGCCTTCTCAATTACGGATACGGCGTCCTTTACTCACAGGTCGAGAAAGCATGCATTATCGGTGGACTTGACCCTTATATGGGCTTCCTGCATACAGATAATTATAATAAGAAATCTTTTGTTTTTGACCTTATTGAGATTTTCAGAATACATATCGACAGGACGGTTATTAATCTTTTTTCAAAAAAACAGGTGCATGAAGGACTCTTTGACAAGATACCAGGTGGATTGTATCTGAATAAAGATGGCAAAGCGATATTGATCACAGCGATAAATGAAACCCTTGATAAAGAAATCGATTACAACGGACGCAATGTCAAAGTCAGGAACACGATACAGATGGAATGCCACAGCATAGCGAACAGTTTGATAAAATAGAGGTAATATAGATGACAATGGTATGGGTTGTGTATGATATTGCAGATAATACCACGAGAAAGAATGTCGCCCGCATCTGCCTTGACAAAGGGTTGTATCGCGTGCAGAAAAGCGTTTTTCTCGGAAATCTCAATGCGAATGAGAGGGATTCCCTGGCTTTAGAATGCGAAGATGCTATCGATCCTGGTGCGGATTCTGTGTATGTTTTCCCGATGGATGACGAGTCTTTTAAAAAGGTAAAGCTCCTCGGTCAGGCTTTTGATAAAGAGCTTGTGAGTGATGAGGTATTGACAAAATTCTTTTGAGGAAATTGGATTATGACTGCGGGAGATACGATTATCACAATTTCAGATGTGCTTGAATACCTTTTTTGCCCGCGTTTTATTTATTTTATGCATTGCCTGGATATCCCGCAGCATGAGGAAGCGAGGTTCAAGGTATTAAAAGGAAGGGAAATCCATGAGGAAAAACGGATAACGAATACGGAGTATCTGCGAAAGAAGTTTGGGGTTGTGAAAAAGGAACTGAACGTGTTCATTGCTTCAAAAAAGAGCCACATTAAAGGGATTGTGGATGAGATTCTTTTCCTCGATGATGGGACTGCGGCGCCCTTTGAATATAAATTTGCTGAGTTTAAGAATACTGTTTTCAAAACCCACAAATTCCAACTGGTGCTGCATGCTATTATGATTAAAGAGAACTACAATATCGATGTAAAAAGAGGATTTATCTGTTTTACGCGGAGCAATAATCACATTGAAGAGGTGGATTTCACTGAAAAGGATTTTAAAAAAGGGATTGAAATCATTAATGAAATCCTTGAAATCATTGACAAAGGCTTTTATCCGGGTAAGTCCAAATATAAGAATAAGTGCATAGATTGTTGTTATAGCAATATCTGCATCTGATTTTCTTATCCTTATAAACCAATCCATAATTTTGTATCAAGAATTTTGAGCGTAAAATCTAAGCCATTATAGAGCATATTTTGCCCTAAATAGCCGAAAATTCGTGCTATTCAAGAGGCGCATCCACTAAAACAAGGATTGAAACATCATGAAACAGATATACAATGTTGGTATGATGGTTGATTCAAGAGGCGCATCCACTAAAACAAGGATTGAAACAAGTTGCAGGGGTCAGGTTCATTGACCCGCCACCTGATTCAAGAGGCGCATCCACTAAAACAAGGATTGAAACTAACCACTTCGGTTGCACCATGTGCCACTTCGGACAATTCAAGAGGCGCATCCACTAAAACAAGGATTGAAACTTTTGCATGGAAGGGGTGGCTTACAAGTTATGGTGCATTCAAGAGGCGCATCCACTAAAACAAGGATTGAAACCCGAACTCGGTTATTTGCCACTTCCACCCGTCAAATTCAAGAGGCGCATCCACTAAAACAAGGATTGAAACTATATACTCTCAGCCTGCTTGAAGTCCACGGAAGGGTATTCAAGAGGCGCATCCACTAAAACAAGCAGTGAAACTTAATTAAAGAAAATATTATAGTTGGGATAAATAGAATTAAAATTAAAAAAAAAATAAAAGATGGGTTG
>CABMII010000025.1 GCA_902386255.1 uncultured archaeon | reverse complement strand
GCACCGGTTAAGGTTATAGTTGCCGGAGCTTGCGTGGGCTGCACCGTTGGGGTTGCTGTAGGTTGTACTGGAGGCTGCTGACTTACACATCCTGCTAACAGCACACCTGCAAGAACCAAAATTAGTATTAATTTCAATCGATTCATTTTTTAATCACAGGCAGAAAATTAAGCATCAATTAATATATAGCTTCTCCCAAGAATCTATAGTTACTATACAAAATCAGTATAATAAAGATATAATATATTGTCTAAGCATTAAAAATGAAATTATGAAAAAATAAAAGATTAGATTCTGTCAAACCTTTTCTGGCGAGTACCTGATAGCAAGAACCCTTATCACTCCAAGTACAAACAGCAGCGCTGAGAGGGCGAAAATTGTTTCAAATCCAAAGGATCTGGAATAAAGCCCGACAGTGACCTCACGCATAGCGATTAAAATCGTGACGTCTGTTATGTCGGTGAGCTTTATTCTTTCGTGTTTGGAATAGTCCGCAAAGGTCTTGAAGAACTCGATTACAATAAAAAGCGTGAGAACGTTAGTGACAACTTTATTAAAGCCGCCCTCAAGTGAGTCTATCGCAACATAGCGTATATCCAGTAAAATCCGAAGCATCCCTGCGATAAGTACCAGCAACAGTACATACAGGATGATGGTAACGATTGAATCGGTAACTTTTTTGAACAATTTTGTGTGGTCTATCACTTGACTACCATCCAGAGTGCAAGTAAGAAAAGAAGTATTATCAGCAAGAATTCTATTTTGTTAATGTTTTGCATTCTCATTCGCTTTCATTTTGCTGCGAATCCGCCGCGCAGAAACAGATAAAGCTCCTGGTCTTCTTTTCCCATTTCCTCAAATTCCTCTATGAATAAGTTGCGTTGTATTGTTTTTCTCAAAATCTCTTTTTCTGTCATTTCTTTCACCAAAATGATAATTCAAATTATAAAGTATATATTTTGTCCCAAGAATCTATATATACTATGAAATATCAGTAGATTATAAGATAAAAATGGAAGCAAGAAAAATTTACGTAAGTGGTGGCTCAACCTATGTAATTTCATTGCCCAAAAAATGGGTTAAGAAGACTAATTTAAAGGCAGGAGACTCACTGGTGGTTACAGAACAAGGCAGTTCATTACTTATCGAGACCAGTGTTATTGAAAAGGAGTCACGGGTAAAGGAGATTAAAATCTCCCAGGTAACATCAAGCGAAGCTCTTGAGCGCATAATTATTGCTTATTATCTTGTGGGTTATGATACGATCAAGATAAAGCTGGACAGGAAGGATCATCTTGCATATAGGGATAGCATACGGAAGATCCTTGACTATTTGATAGGTGTGGAAATAGTCGAGGATACTAACGAAGCAATGACACTTGAGATTATGGTAGATTACAAACGCATGATGACCATGCAGGTACTCCAGAGGATGTTCTCTATCAACAGGTCGATGCTTCTTGATTTAGGCAAATCTTTGAAAACCAATGATACCGGGCTGGCAAAGGATGTAATCGTGAGGGAGCGGGAAATTGACAGGCTTTATTTTTTAGTAGTGAGGCAGCTCAAAAGCGCTGTTGAATACCAGCAGATTGCAGAAAAGCTCGGGATAGAAAACCAGAGGGATTGTCTTGGGTACAGGATTGTGGTGAAAGCTCTCGAGCGAATTGCAGACCATATTGAAAACATAGCAAAAAGTTACATTCACCTAATTGGGATAAATAAGGATGTGCAGCTTGAGGATTTTGTTAAACTTAACAGCAGCATAGTGCTGATTTTTGAAAAATCAGTGGATGCATTATTTACAAGAAATCATGTATTAGCGGAGAAAATTTTTCAGGAACTGAAGGAAATTAATGAATTTCATTCCGCTATTTCAAATGAATTACTCCAATCAAAAGGTAAAAATATTGAATCGGCTATCCTGCAAAAAACGATGCTTGATAGTTTTGGGAGATTAGGAAGTTACAGTGGAGATATTGCCGAGATAGCTATCAATATGTCTGCCGGCTCATTTGACTTTTGATATGGCATTACTGCATTTGGTGGGAGCCATATATGTAGTATGGTATCTGTTAACTGAAATGTAGAGTCCTGAAATAAGAAAAATTACATCACCTTAATCCATGGGACAAGGCCGTATTTGGAGATTCAGGTTGTCTTCTCATAATGGCAGGTCCAACTCAAAATAGGGATAGTAAGTTTTCTATCATATAAATAATCTCTATAAAATAAGTTATGAAAGGAAAAAAAATTCGGGTATCACATGTGGCAATGCTTATATATTATTTAAACTGTTGTTAATGAACTGAGGGCAAATTATGGCAGAAGATATACTAACAAGCGTTCTGGCGTTCATTTACACCATAGGACACTGGATAGGAGAAAAGATTGTAGGATTGATCCAATCTGTTGCAGGGATTATCATCCCCCAATCGATAGTCGATGCCATCGGAATGCTCGTAATACTTACGATATTCCTGGCAATAGCAGAAGTGGCAAAAAAGGCGATATGGATCGTTGTGGCAGTGGGCTGGGTTCTGATAATTGTGCGGATTGTAATATTGATGATAGGATAATTTGTTACCACAACTTTTATACACAATAAAGATATAAATTTGAATGTGGAGATTAACCTTTTTGAGGGGGCAAATAAGAAGGTTAGATGTGCATAATATAAATAATAGTTTATGAGGGATGAAAAAACTGAACTGATAGGATTCCAGGAGGAAATTGAAAATGTTCAGGCTGTTATAGCTGATTTTGAATCGGGTAAGAAATTAAACATCGCCATCATAGCTGAACCTTTTGCAGGAAGAACCGCCATAGCAAACGAGCTAGAAAAAATCAATACACAGAAGGTAACGAGGCTTAACCTTTCGTGTCCGGTTAAGAACAGGGAGGAGATAGCGTTACCGGGGCAATCAAAAAGAATCGTGATAATCGATAATTGTCATTTTATTTACATACGCAAGATCGGGGGATTTGAAATCATAGAGGAGCTATTAAAATTAATTGAAAATCCCGATATC
>CABMII010000024.1 GCA_902386255.1 uncultured archaeon | reverse complement strand
TTACAAAAATAAATGCAAAAGAGTCTCATTTTTCGTTTTGTGATGGAAAATAGAAGTATTTGATTTGAGGTTAAATAGAGTATTCAGAGTAGCTTGTTCGGAACTAAGCTAACTCGGAAGTACTGATACTACAGAAACATTTATTAATAATGAGGACAAAGATTATATCATAGAAAACGGGGAATCTATGACCAATATATTCTCGAACATCAGGTTAACAAAAGGAAAAATCGCATTGTGGTGCCTTGCTTTAATTGCTTTAATCAGTATCACCCTTCCAAAATTTTGATTTGACATGCCTTTGAGGTTGTCAGGGGATTACTAATTTTTATTAATAATGAAAGCCAGGCATTTTGCAATATCATATAAAAAGCAATCAAAATAGCTTCTTATCCTTGGGTTTGTCCGTTTATCAATTTCTTCTCCAATGCTGGTAAATATAAAAATCGAACTTAGAAATAAGAATATCACCTGTTCGGGTGAAAGGAGAAGCGCTTCATTTCGAGCTGCTTGGATATTGAGAATCATCGCTAATGCTCCTGCAATAAAAAAAGAGAGAAAATAGCCGTTAATCATCCAGTATACTGGCTCATCTGATCTTTTTTGCATTAAAAAGGGTATAAAAAAAAGAACTATGGTCGTGAACCATATTTTCATTACTATAAAACTTGAGGCACCATAATTGCTAATTATATACTGTGCAATCAAATTCGCCTCGCCCATCATACCGCGTTTTTCAATCATCCATAGGCATGTGACGGCATCGCCAATACCCCATGTCAAAAATGCTAATAAGAACAGACCTCCCTGTAACTTATTATGCCAGCATGAACTATATTGCATACTTTTCAAAGCCTTCTTTTAACCGTCCCCACTGATACAAGCATGCCATTTTTTTTAAGCAATGCCTAATAATAAGATTATTATTCCAGGTTTAAAAAGTTAACTATAAAAATGCCCTGATCGTTATTCCTGCAATAAACTCAGATACTGCGGCGGAATCTCCTCTGAAAGAACGATATTTTCGGTAGCTGAAAGCATGGTCACTCCGTCGTCCCGGGCTAGTTCCGCATTTATTACCAGCAATACCGGGTCATCTGTATGGATTTTTGCCACTTCCTTTGCCTTCTCCACTGACGTGCTCAGGTGCACATATCGCTGTTTCATGGGTTTTATCCCTTTTTCAAGCAGGATATCAACTTCCTCGCGGCTTGCCCCGTAATAAAGCTGGGGAAGCGTATTTTCAGGATAATCAAGGTCTATATCAACCGAATGACCATATCGCGCCCTGATTTTATTGCCTTTTAATTCGTATCTTCCTTTCTCATCAGACTCTATTATCGAAAAAAGTTTTTCCTTATTTGACCACTTGTATCTCGTCCTCATGGCATCGATAAGGACATCTACATCCACCCATCCGTGCTGGTTCATCGCCAATCCGAGATCATCCGGGAAATGCCGCAGCGCCCCGGAGATAAACCTGCCAAGCCTTTCAGTCTGCTCGTCAGTAAGTATGATAGTTCCTGCATCGCCGCAACTGCATGCTTCTCCTCTGAAGAATCCGTGACTCGGGCATTTCTTAATCATTTTTTTGTTTTATATGAATCATCCTGTTATATAATTTACCAAAAACATTATTTATTCAGCGACTTCCTGATATCCATGTTCGGGTTTTCAAGTTTTGGCACTTCTTTTGTGAGTTTGCTTATTTCTTCCTCTCGTTTTTTTTGCCCCGGGGATTTACTTTTTTCATTACATGCTTCGCACCTGTATCCAAGGACTGCAAGCCTCGCTGAATATACTGGATACCTCTTTTTACCTGCGAGGGGAGCCCCGCAATCCATGCATGTATCCTGATTGATATTTTTTAGCATATTATCTTTTAACCTCCACAACTTTCAATGAAAGACCCTTCCTGCAGGGCTCTTCTATGTCCCGCTCCACGTTCAGGATAGTAAATTTATCACCTGACCTGAGTCCCGAAGGACGACACAATACAAAATTTTCGCATCCTGTAATATTGCATGCCAGAGGTTCATATACTATCTTTGAGCCTTTTATCGCTTTTCGGGATTCCATAGCCATGATAATCGGCGCCTCGATTACCTCCACGGCGCAAACACCGGAATCATGCACAAAACACTCAAGTTTTCCACCTGTTCGAATACCGGTTATCCTGTATTTACTTCCTGAATTGAGACTCAAACATGTTTTATTAAGTTTACACGGCTCGCATTCTTTTGCGCCGCCTTTATAAATGAACTCGTTCCCGACTTTTGCAAGTTTTGTTCCTATCAAAGTTATTATTGTATCTGATTCTTCCATATGATTTCACCTGATTTTAATATTTTTATAATAATCATATCACTTTTGTGATTTTTGCGACTTTCTCGGCCGCCTCCCGCGTCAAACCTGTCCCGAGTATTGTATATCTCTCAGGACGAATCTTGTGTGCATGAAGGAGCGCTTTTATAATATACTCTTCCTTTATCCCGAGTTCGGAAGCGTTTGTGGGCGCGCCGATTGCCTTCAGAGCCGCGCGGATTTCCTGCCAGTCACCTCCGTGCAGGTACATCATCATTATCGTTCCCACACCGCACTGCTCGCCATGAAGCGCGGGTTTAGGGGCAATCTCATCCAGCGCATGGCTGAACTTGTGCTCTGAACCGCTTGCAGGGCGGGATGAACCTGCAATACTCATGGCGACCCCGCTTGCAACAAGCGCTTTCATAACAGTCCATGCCGATTCTTCTAATCCCGGTTTTATCAGCTCGGCGGATTCAATCAGTATTTTCGCGGTCAGCTTTGATATTATGGATGCGTATTCGCTGAAGGGCTCATCGCGAAGCCTGTGTGCAAGTTCCCAGTCCCGGACGGCGGTGTAATTGGAAATTATGTCCCCGCATCCTGCTGCAAGAAGGCGGTATGGCGCAGCCGCAATGATTCCGGTATCGGCCACAACCGCAAGAGGTGTCTGCGCTGCTTCCGAAACGGTTCTATTGTTCCTGATGATAGACGCTCTGGAAGAAACTATACCATCATGCGATGCTGCCGTGGGGACGCTGATGAAGGGCAGGTCAAGTTGCATGGAGGCCAGCTTGGCAATATCAATGGATTTTCCGCCCCCCACACCCAATAAAAATTCTGCTTTTACCTCTTTTGATATGCTCTCAACTTTATTGACCTCGTCGAGTGTGGGATTTTCAACCATAGCAAAATTTACATTAAAACCCGAATCTTCAAGAGACACAGCAACCGTTTTTCCGGCCGCCTTGAATGTTGTGTCCCCCGCTACTATGACCGCATTCCCATTAAGTTTAAGGTCTTTACAAACCTTACCTGTGTCATTGATAACACCATGACCAACGACCACATTTCTTGGCAGCTGCATCCATTTGTTTTTATAGTTTTTCTCATTCATAAGGTCACGATATGGATATAATAAATACCGTCTGGCAGTATATATATAAGTATTACATACACGGCATAATCTATGATACGTCCTACAATCCGGTAGACACACTCACTTATGCAATTTTGCTTGGTATAAGCCTTTTCGGAGTCTTAAAGTTACTGGAAAAACTGGAAGTGGAGATTGACACGCGATTCATGACCGCGGTTGCGCCATATATTCTTGCAGGCTCATCGCTGCGTGTGCTTGAAGATTCGAAAATCTTCACACCGCCTCTTGAATATCTTTTTATAACCCCCATAATTTATTTTCTCGTATTTGTAGTAACGATCAGCCTGCTTGTTCTGGCAATTGCCCTTGAACGGAAAGGGAAAATCAAGGATTATCATGCGTTTTTCGGCTATGCGGGGCTCGTATGGACTGCTATCAATATTGCAGCGCTCCTGGCCGTGAATAAAATAACATATCCTGTTCCTGCGGCTGCCATATTATTTCTGGGGATTACAACGACCGGTATTGTATATGTGGTATCCAGGCAATCCGGGTTCGCGCTTCTTACGGACAAGCTCAATATATCCATACTCTTCACTCATCTCCTTGATGCCTCTTCCACTTTTATTGGCATTGACTGGCTCGGATATTATGAAAAGCATGTGGCACCCACATTTTTTATTGATATGGCGGGAAATTATATGAGCCATCCCTCGCTTGTAATGTATCCCCTTAAATTGCTCGTGTTCATACCAGTGCTTTATATGCTGGACAACAAATTTGATACCCAGAAAGAAAAGAAACTTATAGCCATGATGAAACTTGCCATACTGGTGCTCGGGCTTTCCCCGGCGACGAGGAACACGCTTCGGATTTTGATGGGGGTATGAGATGCAAAAAGATGCCGACTACCTGTATTCTTTAAGGAAATATATTCTTGCAGTCACCGGGATTTTCATATTTTTCTTAATTATCGGTGTACAGGTATCATTAACAAACCCGGAAAAATCAGCATCTTATATTGAATTGTTTAAGAAGACTTTTGGATGGATTACTCAACTTGACCCTTTTGAAAGAATGCTTGCGATCTTTAAAAATAATGCATTTAACAGCCTGATGGCTCTTGTACTGGGCATCGGGTTTGGTTTCGTTCCGTTTTTTCTTGTGGCTGTCAATGGATTATTCCTTGGCATGGTTGCTGAAACTTTTTCAACAGAAAAGGGGATACTTTTTGTGCTTGCAGCCGTGCTTCCCCATGGAATTATTGAGCTGCCGATGGTACTTCTAAGCGCGGCCATCGGGCTTCGGCTCGGGTATGAAATGTTTCGGTTTTTAAAAGGAGAAAGGACGAACCTGAAAATGGAATTTATGCAGGGCATGTGGTTTTATCTTGTGAGAATAGCTCCCCTGCTTTTTGTTGCTGCGGTTATTGAATCGTATGTTACTCCGGTGATTGCGCGATTTTTCTCTGGCTGAATTGCTGCACAAATCGAACTATACAGGAAATGATAGACCGCTATTGTTTGCCGTGTTCGGATAGGTATTGTTCAATTGCATGTCTTGATGAATGCCATATTTTACCTATTCTTACCGCATCCAGAACACCCTGCCTTGCTCTCAGGCTCAGGTATTCCTGGGAATAAGGTGTATTTCCAGCAAGTTCTTTGAGAGGCAGCAGTTCATCAACCCCGCCAAAGATAGAAAGATACATAGTCAGGCTCTCATCAACAGCCTTTGCAATGAAATTGGCAAACTGAGCAATGTTTCCTGCATCTGCTGCTCTCAGGAACCTGTAATATTTTCCTCTATCCTCTATTTTGAGAACAATTGGCGGATAACCCTGAGCAATTAAATACAGGCTGGTGAGAAGGCGGGACACCCTGCCATTTCCATCTATGAAAGGATGGATCTCAACGAATCTGTGATGCAGAAAGGCAGCAATTTCAACGGGATGTTTTTTACATTGGGCAATGTTTTCAATAAGCTCATCCATCAGGGTGGCTACTTTTGACCAGTCTGGCGGAGTTTTTGCAGCACCCGTTATCCTGACGTTCCTGGTGCGGTATTTGCCTGCGTCCTCGAGGATGCCTGACGTGACCACTTCATGAATCTGCTGAATTACAACGTGGTCTATCGTCTTTTTCTTCATTGCAATATCCTCTATTAAATCGAATGCTCTGGCGTTATTTGTTGCTTCAAGGTGCTCACGCAGTGATTTTCCGCCGATGGTAATACCCTCTTCAAGAACAAGTTTTGTCTCAGGAAGCGTCAGGGTATTCCCTTCTATTGCATTTGAGTGATA
>CABMII010000023.1 GCA_902386255.1 uncultured archaeon | reverse complement strand
TGGCACCTGAATTTAACGGGAATTTCTGAAAAAACACTAGAAATGATGGGGTTCAAGGATTTACTAAAGGAAACTACAGCTGTTGATTTTAAGTTGTAGGGGGGAAAATCTAAACTGTTCAGGTAAATGAGATTACGCAATCAGTATTTGTATCAAGTTTTCTATAGAACCTTTCGTAACTTTTTAAATTTTCGGTTTTTATCGGGGTATCTATCAAACTTAGATGAATTATTGTTAGCATATACCATACAATTTCTTCAGAAATATTATGTGGTATGTTCCATAATTCTTCAAATTTTTCAGGAAGCATTCCGAGAAATATAGCACTTGATGTTCCATTTAGAAAGAATTCAATATCTTGAGGGTTAAGGAAAATTTTCTTCGCTATATGTCTTATTATATCAAATCGCTTATAATCTTCTGTAGATAATAATTCTTTAATCTTAAGTGTTTTATCTAAATAATTATCATCTAAGAAATCTCGATTTATTGGAGCGCCAGCATCAGCAGATGCACCAGAGCCGAGTAGATAAATGTCTTTTAACCCATCCAATTTAAGTCATCCTTTCTTTCTCGATAACAACTATCGTCCCGCTTTGTTTAAATGTATTATTCCATTCTCTTATCTGGAATTTTAAACCATCAATTGCATCCTTATGCAGTTTTCTTTCATAATCTGTGGTAGGCTTTTGAAGGCATCCAAGTTCTTCAAAGCGATATTTTCGTATATAATTATCTAGTTCTCTCCTATTGTTAATCCCCCTATTTATCAGCCTCATACCGATGTTATATTTTGCATGGCATATTTCATGATTCAACATATACCAAAAAACGATTTTTGGAGGGACTTCTAAATTTTTACTTATGTTTTTGATTTTATTTATAGAGATTTCAATTTCATCATCGCGGTAACAGTTAGTACCATTTTCTACTAATTTGAATCTAATCTTTCTTCCTCCCATCCTTCTAAATCGACTGTTCTGAAGTCTTCCGATGTTTCTTTCAAATCATCAAAGAAAAGATTATCTTTTGTAGCGTTTTTCAAATCTTGGATTTTCTGTTTGAAATTTTCCTGCATCTTTTCAATCATATCCACGTCTCAATTTTTTCCAAGCGCTTAAACATTGTGTTCACTTCTTATTTCGAAAACACCCCAAACACCCACCTGCCCTCGCGCCGCATCCTAGCGCCCTGCCAAGCATCTTTCCTCCCCGCTTACAAGCACGCGCGCCGCCCATGCGCACTCAAAGGACGGCGCCCGATTCGGCCATTGGCTGCGGCGCCGGAAGCTGTTTGAAAAGCTATTTAAAGTCTTGGCTCTAATTGTAATCCAGTGATAAATGATGGAAGCACTAGATTATCCAGAAAGCATAAGCGAAGAGCTAGATATTCTCGTAAAAAAAGGATATTATCCTTCAAAATCCGATTTATTAAGGGATGCTTTCAGGGCATTATTAAACACAAAAGCTGAGTTGAGAATTTCCCTAGCCATTGAATTGTATCTCAAAGAAAAAGTCTCACTCGCAAGGGCTGCTGAACTTGCAGGAATGACAACAATCGAGTTTAAAGAAGTTATGGCGGGGAGAGGTATAGTGAGAAAGACAGAGGGTAAATCCGTTAAAGAAATTGATAAGAAACTAAAAAAGCTCGGGTTAGTTTAATGTTTCTTGCAGATACGGATATTTTGAGCGCCTTTGCAAAGGCAGATGGGATAAAGTATCTGAAGAAATTCTGCAAAGAGCTGGATATTTCTCCATCTATTTACGAAGAACTCATGCGGGCAAAGCGCGCCGGCTATTCTTTTGTAGATGAAATTCTCCAAAATGTTGAAATTATTCTTCCTTCGGATGATGAATTCGGGGCTTTCAGGAATCTGCTGGAAAGCAGAAAAGATCTGCATGAAGGAGAATGCCAGTTGATCGTACTGTGTAAATCAAGATATGGTATTTTGCTCACAAACGATAAATTCGTGAAAAAATTTTGCAAGAAAAACAATATCGATTTTCTGGATTTGGAAGACCTATTAAGGGCTTTAAAACTAAGAAAAATCCTTCAGCATGATGAACTGAAAAGACTTATTGATGATATTGAGAAAAAGGATTTTACAATAATAAAATCAAAGGATGATATTCTTGGAGAATAACGCTTCATTTCCTGATGAAAATCGAATAGAAACTGCTTTGTCCCGATACCGTGAAGGCAAAATTACTATTGGCAGGGCTGCTAATATTGCAGGCATACCACTTAGGAATATGATAGCCATCGCTGCCATGAAAAATATCCCATTCCAATACAGCCTTGACGACCTGAGAGAGGACTCTCTGGCTATTGATGACATATAAAGAAATTTTCTTTATTCTTTTATAGTTCCTTTTCAATAAATCTCAATGCTCTCCCCAGAGCGATACTTCCCCTGATGAATGCAAATATCCGCAACCTTCTCAGCAACTTCCTCTGGCTCAAGGTCAGCCTTCTCCCCCGGGAACATTCTTTTGAACATCCCTGTATTCACGCTTCCCGGGCACAATGCAACGAATTTAATGTTCCTCCCGACCTCTCCCGCGGCCGCTTCTGTAAGACCGATAACCGCAAATTTCGAAGCGCAATACACGCTCAGCGTAGGAATCCCCGCTTTCCCGGCGCCGGAGGAGATATTGATTATCAGCCCCTCCTTCATTTTCGGTATGATATTTTTCATATACAGGAAAACACCTTTGACATTTACATCCATTATTTCCTCAAATTCTTCTACCCTTGTTTCCCATAACAATTTCCTTAACCCGGCACCTGCATTATTCACAAGCACATCAATTCTCCCGAATTTTTCTATGGTTTTATTGATAACATCTCTCACATCTTCTTCACTTGTTACATCCCCTTTAATGAAAATCGCTCTACCCCCATCGTCAT
The DNA here is from genome assembly GCA_902386255.1 of uncultured archaeon. GTDB lineage: Archaea > Halobacteriota > Methanosarcinia > Methanosarcinales > Methanoperedenaceae > Methanoperedens. Next base: position 15,153 of record CABMII010000023.1, on the reverse strand, counting down.
TTATTTCGTTACAGACTTTTTCAATATCACTTTCAGTTCTTCCGGTTACAACTATATTAGCACCTTCTTTTCCCAGCCTTTTTGCAATGAACTTCCCTATTCCTCTCCCGCTTCCGGTAACAATGATAGTCTTATTTTCAAGTCTCATCTAAAATTCCCCGCAAATCCTAATTACTGAAATTATTGTTTGATTGTTATTTGAAAGTTTTGTCTCAATCGCAGGTGAAACTATTTGAGAATAAAACCGAATTAAAATAACAATGACGGAACTTTACCGCAAGCCAGGGTTGGCGGTCTATGAAAAATCGCATTACTCCCATAAGGAACATATTCATGAGGTCGAGCAAATACTCACCTGGTACACGGGGCGGAATACACAGGTTCTGGATATCGGATGCAGCGGAGGGCTGCATGCGCTTGAGTTCGCCAGAAGAGGTTTTGGAGTTACGGGCCTGGATATTGAACCATCAGTAATAGAAATTGCGAGGAAAAGAAAACATAATGAGAACATAAAAGCGAGATTTTATGTCATAGACATCGAAAATGACGAGCTTGCGGGTCTTGGGAAATTTAAATTCATTTACAGTATAGGAAATGTGCTTTCCCATGTAAACCGGGAACATTTTTTGGAAATGTTGCAAAAAATAAAAGGATGTCTTGATAATGGTGGTATATTACTGTTTGACCTTCTCATGAATGAACAGCCTTTCCAGGAAGAAATCTATCCAGATGATAACGATTTGCAAATAATATGGAAAAGAAAGATTGATGAAAAAACCGGCAGGATAAGCATGGATGGGATTTTCCTTGAATCAGGCTTCAGACAGCACTTTGATGTCTGGGGATATAAAATCGATGAAATTACCGGAATATTAAATTCCCTGGGTTTTAAAATAATTGATTTCTCAGAAAAATTAGATTTTATTGAAAAAAATAAAACCAAAAACCCTATAAGTGTTTATTTCCGTGCTAAATTGGAGGGATAAGCGTGAAATTATTCAATATCAGGGAACTGTATAAAGAAAAATATAAGGAATATATAGTTGGTTCGGAGCAGCTTGGAAAACACAGCGTGTATCTTGTGTACGGCGAAGTTCCAAAAAGTGAAAAAAGAGAAATGGCCCCGCAGGGTCATGACGAGATATTATTCCTGTTATCAGGCGATGCAGAGCTTGAAAATAATGAAATAAAATTAACATTAAAGAAAGAACAGGCAGTTTATATGAGCCCGGATGAAGCTTTCACGTTCACAGCGCTAAGTGAGTGCAAATATATCGTTGCCGGCACCCATACCACGCCCCACAGCCATTAATTGAATGAAAATATAGTTGAGAACCTAATTTTTCAAACAAATTCTTAAGAATACTTTGCGTACTTGGCGCCTTTGCGGTGTGTGATTTTATTCACCGCAGAGCCGCAAAGGTCGCAAAGATTTTTTTAATTGTTTGTTTTTAACTATAATTATTTTGTAATTACCACACAATACATATCAGATTCGGGATGCGGAGGTTTATCGGTTGTTCCTCTGTCTATCCGTTCACCAGGATAACCGAGCCTTTCGCATACTGAAATCCACCTGGATAAATGGTGTGATTTTAGAAAATCTGCAACTTCAACAGCACCAAATGAGGAATCGGGAAGAAGAAAAACATTTTTGCCTGCTTCAAGCTCCATAAAAAGCTGTTTTTTTACATGCTCGCTATCACGCGAATGGGCAGAAATCACAACGAGATTTTCATTATCAAGGCGCAGTCTTGCGCAAGCCAGTTGCAGCGAAGAAATCCCGGGGATAATCTCGTCCCCTTTCGGTGCATATTTTCCAAGACCTGAAAGCATCGGGTCACCGGTTGAGAGAACGACTGCGTTTTCGGGCAGCGATTTTAAAGTATAATCCGAAATCTCGCGGGCTTCGCATTTTATATGTTTCCTTGCAAGCTCGATTGCCCGCTTTGAGCCGAATATTATTTCAGCGCTCTCGATTGCCGATATTGCTTCCTGCGTCAGGAGATTCGGACCTGCGCCTACGCCCACAATTTTCATCGTTTATCACCGCTGTCACGCAGTATTGTCCCGTTCCTGTTTAAAAGCACTACTCTTTTTCCTGAAGCCCTGACAGCCCCGGAAAGCCCGCGGTCGATGAGAGGATTACCAGGATTTTCATCAATTATTTCCTGGACTGTGAGATAGCCGCTGTCTTTTATGAGATTGGGGGATGCCCACTTAAGAATCAGCCCCGGAAGCCCGCATAATATTACATCACTATTTCGCTTTGCTGCAGCCAGACGCCGGGAAATATCGCTCCCGATAAGTATAACGGTATAATCTGGAAAAAGCATGTGGGAAAAACGCATCCCGAGCCTGCCTGTAGTTAGGACAATTTTATCTGCATTCCGGATAAGCTCTTCTTTCATCTCGCCCAGATGCTCATTCCAGGGCTCCACAAATCCCGTGGTGCCCAGAATCGATATCCCGCCTGTTATCCCGATTTTCTCATTCAGGGTTTGTTTTGCGATTTGTTCTCCTTTCGGGACAGAAATTGTGACATGGGCGCCTTTTAATCCTGTTTCTGCCAGCGCCTCCTTTATTGCTTCAACAATCTGTAGCATCGGGGAAGGATTGATTGCCGGAATGCCTTTTTTTGAACCTATCCCGGCGCCGGCTTTTATTATAATAGTCCCATATTCCCTGGCTTCTGCAATTATTTCAATTCCTCCTGTTACATCGGATGCATGGTCGCCCTTGTCTTTGATTGCTGACGCTTTCCCATGCGACGCCCGGACAGGAAGTGTTACACGTATCCCGATTGGAGTGGGGACGGATATTTCTGATACATTTTTTTTCAATGACAGGACAGCGGCTTTTGCTGCCGCAGCTGCGGTTGTTCCTGTGGTGTAACCCCGGCGCAAAAGCGACCCGCCTGAAAGGAGCACATACCGCCCGCTGGATATTTTCCGGGCGAGTTCTTCTATTGGAATTTTGGCTCTTGCAACCCATTCATGGGGAATTTGAAAATTATTAACCGGATCGATCATCTTTCTTCTCATTTAAAAACTCATACTCCGCGTACTTGGCGCCTGGTATGAAAAATCAACAACTAACTCGTACGAATTGATACGAACTCACGCCGCCGGAGTTCGTACGAAAGCCGAAACTTCGGCTTGCGCAGTGTTGGGATATGCTTTGCATACCCCTCGTTTGATAAAACTTTCTTAAAGTTTTTCGTATAAGTTCGCTGTTAATATTTGTGTATTTTTCATTGTCTTCTATGAAACGTGTTCATAGTCGACTTTGCGATATTAGTGCAATCACTGCAGAGTCGCAAAGACCGCAAAGATTTTTATTGTGATTGTTATGTTTTTACCTATAATAGTTTCTACCAAGATAAAGTAGAAATACCACGAATGATAATTATATTTTGTGGGAGCATGCCAAAACTTGTAATTATCTATGGCACGGGTTCGCACAATACCGAACGAATGGCGCATGCGATTGAAGAAGGCGCAAGAGCAGAGGGAATTGAAACCATGCTGAAAAATGTCAATGAAGCAAACATGAATGACCTTAAAGATGCTGATGCCATCGCAATCGGTTCCCCGAATTATAATCATGCCATGATGCCCACAGTCCAGAAATTCCTGAACGGGCTTGCAGATATCAAATTGTCAGGAAAAGTGGGTCTTGCTTTCGGTTCTTATGGCTGGAGCCTTGAAGCGACTGATGAGATTAACAATAAACTGGCATCTTATGGCATTGAAATGATAGAAGATTTGAAAATAAAGAGGATGCCAGGTGATGAAGAGCTTGAGATATGCAGAAGTTCCGGCTCATTATTAGCGTGCAAAATAAAAAATAAGGAGGCAATATGTGCAGTGTAGGAGATTCGTTTGGAGTAGAGCTTGAAGGCGGCATGGAACCGCACCAGTATGAATGCAACCAATGCAGCAAGAAATTCAAAGGTATTGGTACCAATCTTCGCTGTCCGAAATGCCACTCGACAGATATCAAATGCATCGAATAAAATCCTGAAATTATCTGCCTGCCTGAACGAAAAAGGCAATAGAGGCATTAAGAAGCAAATCGGAGTATGATAAAATGGTAGTAGAATTAAAAGAAGGCGTGTACTGGGTCGGAGTTGTGGACTGGAACATCAAGAAATTTCACGGCCATGAATATTCAACGCACAGGGGCACTACATACAACGCTTACCTGATAATCGACAAAAAAATAGCTCTTGTCGATACGGTCTGGGGTCCTTATTCCAGCCAGATGATAGAGAACATCAATAAAATAATCGATGTCAGGAAAATAGATTATGTGATAGCAAACCATGCCGAAGTAGATCATTCGGGCGGTCTTCCCGAGTTGATGAAACTCATCCCAAATGCTACGGTGGTTGTCTCGGATAAGGGAAGAGAAAGTATTCCTAAACATTATCACCAGGACTGGAATTTCAAGATAGTAAAAACTGGCGACTCAATCAACCTCGGTGAGAACAGTCTTGTTTTTGTCACGGCTCCAATGCTCCACTGGCCTGACAGCATGTTTACCTATCTTACTGGTAAGAATATCCTTATGCCCAATGATGCTTTCGGCCAGCATTACGCCTCCTCAAGACGGTTCAATGATGAAGTCGATATGATAGAAGTGTACCAGGAAGCCATAAAATTCTATGCAAATATCCTCACGCCTTTTTCGGACCTTGTTATAAGGAAAATAGACGAGTTCAAGAAACTGAACATTCCTGTGGATATCATAGCGCCGAGCCACGGGATTATCTGGAGGAAAGACCCGTTGCAAATCGTGAATAAATATTATGAATGGGCATCCGGAGGCAACGACGGCTCCGCTGTTATAATATACGATACCATGTGGAACGCCACTGAAAAAATGGCGCAGGCGATAGCAGAGGGGCTTGCGAAAGAAGGCGTGAAATTCAAATTGTTCAACATGGCTGTGAGCGACCGCAACGATGTGCTTACTGAGGTTTTCAAAACCAGAGGAATCATTATCGGCTCACCCACATTGAATAACGGCCTCCTGCCTACGATTAAGCCCATACTTGAGGATTTGAAGGGATTGAAGTTCAAGAACAAGGTTGGCGCAGCCTTCGGGTCTTACGGCTGGAGCGGGGATAACGTGAAGCTCATCGAGGAAACCCTTGAGAAAGCTAAAGTGAAGATACTTCAGGAAGGCATTAAATTCAAGTGGCAGCCCACGAAGGAAGAGCTTGAGAAGTGCATGGAGTTTGGGAGGGCGTTTGCGATGAAGATGAAGGGCGCGTGAGTGTTCGATAAGTTATATTTCCAAGAAAATTATGCTACTTCAGGCATTTCATCACTTCAGGGAAGGAAATGTTTTATAAGTAAAAACGCTATTAAGTTACGAAGAAATGAAAGTTAATATGATAACAGTTGAGCATAATATCCAAAGGTGGTCTTAATGGACATACAACTTGCGGATATTTGGATTGCCGCTGGTGTGCTTATAGGTTTCCAAGTGACCTCTTTTATTTGGCGTATTTCCCGTGAGGTTGAAGTAGGAAAAACGAGAGATATCACATGGCTTCCACCCGCAGATGTTTTAAACCTTCTATCAATGGTTATTGCGATGGTTGGTGTATTCGTTCTTCCAATTCTTGGCCTTGTAGACTTGAGCTTCATAAAGCTTTCTTTTGGTCTTGCTGTGTTGCTATTCGTTAGTTATCCATTTGCTCTTGCGGGCCACTATGATATGTACAACAATAAAACATCGCGTTCATTCTTGTATTTTCCTGCACAAGAGAAGGTAGTGGTTGCAATTACAGCGATATTGGTAATTTTATATCTGTTGTTTGCAATCATACTACACAGTGGAAGTTAACCGAAACGATAACCAATATCAAAAGTCTGCGCTTGAATCGGATTTAAGAGAACAATCAAACCTATAGCAATATAATCTTAAAATAATAAAAAAATCACAAAATTCTATCTCAATTAAAGCTTATATCCCATCATATCGTTATCCTCACTGTGATTCCCATTCCTATGTTCCTGACCCGGAACCAGAAAGTATTTTTGTCATAACTGCCTTTAATCTGAGTGGCAAACCATTAATGGCTTATAAACGCAGGAGCCAGAAGAAAAAATGAAGAAAAGTAAATTTCCAAAAGGTTGGGATGAGAAGAAAGTGAAAAGGGTTCTAGCTCATTATGAAAAACAAACCGAGGAGGAAGCCGTAGCAGAGGATGAGGCAGCATATGAGACCAGAACCCAAACAGCGATGGATATCCCTGTCCAATTAGTTCCTAAAGTCAGGGAACTTATCGCAAAGCATCAAGCATTACAGCATGTAGAGACGACAGCATAAAATATGGGCTAAGATCTATGCCAGTGGAATTCTTTCTCGATGAAATCTTCATGTTGAAGTCTATGCGGTGATTCCAATTAAAACTCGCGCGCTCCTCATCGCAGGCACAGGCAGCGGCGTGGGAAAAACCACAGTCGCTATGGGACTGATGGCTGCACTCAGTAAAGACCAGAAAGTCCAGCCTTTCAAGGTTGGACCCGATTTCATAGACCCGAGTCACCACACATGTATCTGCGGGCGCCCTTGCAGGAATCTTGACAGTTTCATGATGGGCGAGGTTGGGGTGCTTGAAACCTTCACGCGCGGCTCGGAGGGCGCTGATTTTTGCATAATAGAGGGAGTAATGGGTCTTTATGATGGACTTGACGACACCGAAACAGCAAGCACCGCCCATGTTGCGAAGATTCTCAATGTGCCTGTTATACTCGTTATCAATGCGCACGGAGCATCGCGAAGCATTGCTGCAATCGTTAAAGGTTTCAGCGAATTTGACAGCGTCAATATCGCCGGGATAATACTCAATAACGCAGGCAGCGACAGGCATGTTAAGCTCATAAGGGATTCAATGCAAAGCTCCGGAATCAAAATTCCCGTTATAGGCGCGCTTCCCAAAAATCCGGAATTGTCAATCCCATCGCGCCATCTGGGACTTCACATGGCTGGTGAGAATAACCTGGATATTGGGGCACTATCGGATTTTATTGAAAAAAATATCGACATGGATTCCATAAGAACAATAGCAAATGATTTTATTGCGTCTGATATCGATATAAATGAGCGCCGTGAAAGATTCGATGTCAAAATAGGGATTGCCTATGACAGCGCCTTCTGTTTCTATTATGAGAATTCATTTGATGAACTCGAAGCTTCGGGAGCAGAGCTTGTATTTTTCAGCCCCATGACCGACAGGCTGCCCAAAGTGGATGGGCTCTATCTTGGTGGAGGTTATCCAGAGCTATTTGCAAAGGAGCTTTCCGCTTCCCCGACACGCGATGAAATTAAAAAAGCTGCAGGAGATGGCATGCCCGTATACGGCGAATGCGGCGCGCTTTTGTATCTGAATGAAAGCCTCAGGACAGACAGGACTTATAAAATGGCAGGCATTCTTGGCGCAAGTTCGAGGATGACAAATAAGCTGCAAGCGCTCGGTTATATCGAAGCTGAAACTGCAATAGATTCGCCCATTGCGAAAAAAGGTAGAATTATCAGAGGGCACGAGTTCCATTATTCGGTAACTGAATGTGACAGGGATGCGACTCTTGTTTATAAATTGAGGCGGGGAAAGGGGATTGTTGATGGAAAGGATGGGCTCATGGAGCATAATACCATGGCAAGCTATATGCATACGCATCCTGCCTCGAATTCTTTTGATGAGTTTTTACACCAGTGCAGAAAATATAGAATACGGTAAATCAGTGGACAATTGTATTTTAATTAAAATTTTGTATCCATTTCAGGATAAAAATTTCCTTTAAACGGAAAACCATAAATACTCTTTTCTAAATCAAATCATTGATTATGACAGAAATCCAATCTGCATGTAGCGAGAGTATTTCTCAATTCAATCCAACTATTTCAATTCCAGAAAATCCAAAATATAATCTCGTCTGTACCGGGTGCGGTACCGCTTATTTTGATGACAGGTTAAAATGCGCAACCGATAATGCCCTGCTCCGGGCAAATTACAGGAGCAAAAGACTTGATTTAAAGAACGTTCCGGGGATGGGAAGATTCCATGACTGGCTGCCTGTAAATGAGCTAATAACAACTGATTCCGGGCCGATCACATATAAAAGCACTGAACTTGCAGATGAACTTGGGCTGAAAAACCTGTATATCTCTTTCAATGGCTACTGGCCTGAGCGCAAAGCATTCATCAAAACATGCAGCTTCAAGGAACTTGAAGCTTTTCCTACACTTGCGAAATCCAAAAATTCGGGAAAATCGCTCGTGCTGGCCTCGGCAGGGAACACGGCGCGCGCTTTTGCCCATGTGTCTGCAATGACAGGGGTAAAAGTGTACATTGTCGTGCCCGGAAGCGGCATCTCAAGAATGTGGCTGCCCGAAGAGCCCACGGATTCCATTCGCCTTATACAGATGGGGGAAAATTGCGATTATACCGATTCCATACACCTTGCAGAGCGGCTTTCCGCTGTTGCGGGAATGCAGGCTGAAGGCGGGGCGAGAAACGTAGCGCGCAGGGACGGAATGGGAACCGTGATGCTTGACGCCTCAGTTTTTATGAAAAGGATTCCTGACCATTATTTCCAGGCAATAGGCAGCGGGACTGGCGGCATTGCAACATGGGAAGCATCGCTACGGTTACTTGAAGACGGAAGGTTCGGTACGAAACTTCCCCAACTTCATCTTTCCCAGAACCTGCCTTTTGTGCCCATGTATAATGCATGGAAAGCGGGCAGGCGCGATATCATAAAAGACCTTGATATGCCTGAGCCAAAAAAGCTCATACACGAGATGTATGCCGATATTCTCTCGAATCGTGAGCCGCCGTATTCCGTTCCGGGAGGCGTCTATGATGCCCTTTGCGCTACCGATGGAACCATGTATGCGATCTCCAATAGCGAGGCAAAAAAAGGCGTGGATTTATTTGAGCGGCTTGAAGGTATTGATATCTTCCCGCCCGCCGGAGTTGCAGTGGCGTCTTTAATCCGTGCGGTAGATAGCGAAAAAGTAGCAAATGATGAGCATATTGTCCTGAATATCACAGGCGGTGGAGTGAAACGGGTAGAGAGCGATTATCATCTTTATAAGATTGAACCGTTTGCACATGCTGAAAATTCAAATGTTCCGCTCGAAAGTTTAATTTAAAGAAGGAGCTATAATGCCCACCAATCCTCTAAAATTCATACTGAAACTTTTTAAACCCAAATCACAAACGAAGAACGCAGAGAACGCCAGGCAAAAAAATAGCGATTCTTGTGGTCTTTGCGCCCTCTGCGGTGAGATAACCAGATGAAAAATCCTGAGCAAAGAATCGTTGAAATACTCAAAAATAACAGGATTGACCTTGCCGCCACTTTGCCATGCGACAGGATAAAAGCGCTTCTTCCTCTTTTAAGCGAAAATATAAAGACCATACCCTTAACCCGCGAGGAGAACGGCGTCGGGATATGCGCCGGCTTCTATCTTGGCGGCGGAAGACCCGTCATGGTCATCCAGAGCACCGGTCTTGGAAATATGATAAATGCGCTTCTATCGCTAAACCTGACTTACGGCATTCCCTTGCCTATACTTGCAAGCTGGCGCGGGGTTTATAAAGAGTCAATCGAGGCGCAGTGGCAGTTCGGGAAAAGATTGCCTGCGATTCTCGAAGCTGCCGGCATAAAGTTCACGACAATAGAATCGTCTGGCGAACTTGATAAGACAACTGATGCTATCAACGATTCTTTCAGTAATGCCCACCCGCATATTGTGTTGATTTCCCCTTCAGTATGGGAAGGTTCGTCATGCAATGTCCCGGAACCCCTTGAGATAAATCCGAGGTACCTGGAATTGAAGTTTAATAGTGAAATAAAAAAGCCTGAAATGATAAGATACGATGCCATTAAAATCCTTGCCGGAATTGTTGATGACGATGATATTATAATCGCTAACCTTGGCATCCCTTCCAAGGAATTATACGATGTCAGGGACAGGGAGCTGAATTTCTACATGCTTGGTTCGATGGGACTGGCTTCGTCTATCGGGCTTGGGCTTGCGCTTATCCAGAAAAGGCATGTGTATGTGATTGACGGGGATGGCAGCCTGCTTATGAATCCCAATTCATTGACAGCTATTGGAGAATATAACCCCGGGAACCTCACGGTCATTGCAATTGACAATGCAGTTTATGGTTCTACAGGGAACCAGAAGACTGCAACCTGCAGCCAGATTGACCTTGAACTCCTGGCTCAAGCAAACGGGATTAAAGACACAGTGAAAGCTCATACAACAGCTGAATTGAAAGAGGTTTTACTTCGCAAAGTAAGTTTTATTCATACGCTCGTGAAACCCGTTAATGTAAAATGCAGGGAGATTCCACTTTCTACAAATGAGATTAGACAGAGGTTCATGAAAGCATCCCACCAATCAGGTTCCTGATTAAAAATGAATTATAAGATAAGCGGGAAGGGGAGTGGGTGGTATCGTTGAAAAAATGAACCCGCTTATCTAGTTCGTTATTCAACGAACATGCTTATATTGAAGTGCTTTGCTTAAATAAGTATCGTATCAACAAAGTTAAGCAAGTTTGCCCATCTTGAGCAATTTTTAACTTTCTATGATCTTTGCCCCATTTCCAATCGTGGTGATGAATGCCTCGCTTCTGATGTGATTATCTGAAAAAGCCTGCTTCATTGCCTTTGCGATATTTTCTCTTTCATTCATACTGCATACCGCAATCATAGTCGGTCCTGAACCGCTGATAGTTACCCCGGAAGCGCCTGAATCAAGCGCGCTTTTCTTGACCTGTCTATATCCTTTTATAAGTTTTGAGCGCACTTCCTCGATTACCCTGTTCTCCATGCTTTCCCCGATGAGCTTTATATCGCTTTTCATCATCCCCACTACCATAGACGCCGCGTTCCCCGTGTTAAAGGAAATATCAGCAAGTGTGAGCTTCCTTGGCAGGATAGCACGGGCTGCCCTTGTGCTTACTATTATTTCAGGATGGACTGCAACGATACCTATATTTTCGGGATACAGGGAGATTATCCTGTCTTTATGCACTATCACAAAACCTCCATAAATGGCAGGCGCAACATTATCGGCATGGGCTGCTCCCGAGGCAGCTTTTTCCCCCTGTGCCGCAATCCTGACAAGCTCCTCCTTGGAAAGACCGAGAGAGAACATTTCGTTTAGCGCAAATGCCACCCCTGCCGCCGGCGCCGCGCTGCTGCCAAGCCCGCTTGACAGGGGAATACCTCTTTGTATGTTGATTTTCACTGGCTTATCAAGGAGGGACGCAACAATACCGGCGGTATTCTTTTTGGGGTCAACAGGCACAAATTGGGAATCCCTTCCTGAAACTGTTATTGTTGTTTTGTCGCTTTTTTCAACTTCTATTATATCGGCAGGGTTTTCAAGCGCTATACCAAATACATCAAAGCCGGCGCCAAGGTTGGCAGATGTCGCTGGAACCCTGACCTTCAGGTAATCCTTTCCCATTATCTCTTATACCCGATTGAGCGAAGGAAGGATTTTCGCTCTGCCCTGTCCTCTGCACTCTCGATTCCCTTCGGACTTTCGCCATCAACGATGCCGAGGATGCCCCTGCCCAGTCCCGTCTCTGCCACAATCACCTCGACCGTATTTGCCGTGGCGCAAAAAATATTGCATACTTCCTGCACGTTCTTTATGGCGTTCAGGACGTTTATAGGATATGCGTTTCTCATGAATACTATAAAACTGTGACCGCAGCCGAGTTCAAGGGCATTTTCTTCAGCCGCTTTAATTAGCTCATCGTCATTCCCGTCGCTCCTGACAAGGCATTTGCCCGAAGCTTCAGAGAATGCGAGCCCGAATTTGATGCCCGGGGCGCATGTGATGAGAAATTCATATAAATCCTCGGCGCTTTTGATGAAATGAGTCTGCCCGAGAATCAGGTTTGTATCATGAGGCGCACTGATTTTAATTGATTTTAATTCCATAGGTTTCCTCACATGTTATTATTGGGGTTTTGGTATTTATATGGCTACTATAAGCTGTGAATCATTTTGCCAGTTTCAAAATCCCTACCAGCACGCCCGCGCTTATTACATTTACCAGGTACTGCTCCACAGTATATTGCTTCATAAAAAAATAAACAAGAACGAAGGCTGAAATGGATAATATAATGCGAAGTTTTGAAGAACTATCAAAAAGATTTATTAATTTTATAAACAGGTAATTGCACACCAAGGCGAAAATAGACAGTATCGGCAATAATACCAGAAACATTACAACATATAAAAATAATGCCTGATTCAATTTCAATAATATCCAGAAAACCCCTGTGAAAACCAGTACGGCTAATATTGTGTAAACAGGGAATTTGTAAAACCCTTCTATCAATGATTGTAAGTCTCCCTGCATGCCGGATTTTTTATCAATTGAACTTGGTTTTGCTGCCGAAAAAGAAAAAGTTAAAATCAATAGCAAAAGAATGTTCTCGACTCTGGAATAATCAAGATTTACCAGCAGCAGACCGATAGTTTTTACGATATAGGGAATTAAACCGAGGTATAAACCGGATATTACACCAACTGGCTCCAACGACCCGAAATCAAAAGTGATATTCCCAAGGTCAATATAATGCAAATATCCCAATAGTATCGCCACTATGAGCGGCGGCACGAATGCCGGGGATGCGCTGATTTGTTGCGATGCCAGCCACTGGAAAAATCCTGAGCCGCTGCTGTAATGCGTAACATGTCCGCCGCTTGATGATACTTTAAATTCTTTTATTTTATTCAGGGTCAATATGGCGGTGATAGCGTGGCTGAGTTCGTGAATGAACACGCCCCACCAGTTCATTGCCCTGAACAATCGCGGGTGGCTGAATGAGATATTGCCGAGGCGGCGGCTGACTATGTTTATTGTGATTGATTGGATTACGAGGATGGAGAGGATTACGAGGAGAAGGGAGAGGGGGATGGCGAAGAGATTTATGAGAGTTGGGTTGATGGCGTCCATTAGTGTAATATATTCTGATTAGGTATTGAAATTTTTGGATGTGGAAGAATAACAAAAAGCTTTTGTATTACAAATAACACATTAGAATACATGAGACTTGTGATAGATTCGGATGCATTAATCAAACTGACAAAAGCCGGAGCTAAAGAGATAGTCCTCAGCAATATAGAAGTCTATATACCGCCATCCGTTATGAATGAAACAACAGGGGAAAAAGAAAGATTCCCTGATGCATTAAAAATATATGAGAATATAAATAAAGGTTTATTGAAAGTAAAAAAACCTGATAGAAGCTCGTTTGTGAAAAGCCTTGGAATAAAAGGTGGAGAAGCTGAAGTACTGATGCTTCATGATGGTTTATCAGCAATTTCAAGCGATGACGCCAAGTTTTTAAACTTACTTGAGAATCTGAATATCCCATATTTAACCCCGACATCGATTATTATTTACCTGTTAAAGAAAAGAGTTATTAAGAAAGAAGAATCAAAAAAATATCTCAGGAATCTCAAAGATATGGTTTCAGATGAAGAATACCATTTAGCTATGGATGAGGTGGAAAATGATAACTAAAACAATACGTTTGCCTGAAGGTCTCTCGGCCAAAATCAATTACCGCGCCAGGAAAGAAGATGTTGACGAATCTGATGCGATAAGACAGCTTATAAAGCTTGGTTTGAGAGAGTATGCTGTGAATCTGTATAAGGATAGAAAGATGACTTTAAGGGAAGCTTCGGAGCTTGCAGATGTCAGCTTAAGGGAGATGCTCGACCTGCTCATGGAACATGGAATCAAAGGGAATGTTACGCTTAAGCAGCAGCAGAAGGCGCTGGAATATGTTGACAGCCTGTTAAAAGCGTGAATTATATGCTTTTTGCTGTATACAAAATGAGGGATGTTGTAATGGCGTGGTAGCCGTAGGTAGCGTAACCAGCAAATCTCATAAACCCGTGCCGAACTCCTCCTTCACCCTCTCTATCAGCTTCTTCTTACCTTTATTCTCATCTACAAAGCCCCTGATAAATTCAACCCACTTAGCCTCATTCCCTTTCGCCGCATAAATATCCCTGATAGCAGCAAGGAGCAAGACCACTTTATCATAATGAACATGGGAACGTAAAATATCCTCGTTTATCCTCATCCTGCACAGAGCTGCGCCATCCTCCGGCGCTTTTCCTGCCGCCGCCTTTGCAACCTGCGCTACAAGTTCAACCGGTATCTCATCCACGAACTTCTTTGCCAGCGCTGCAGCCAGTTCAGGCGCTTTTTTCATGAGATAGGGTATCAGCAGAATAGCAGTTCCTGCGCTTTTCATTTTTAAAATACAATCTGATAGGTCGCACAGTGCATCCATATCAGAAACATTCATCATTACCCCAAGCAGTTCACCCACGGGCGGACGTGCATCACTCCATCCTCGCTCAAGCAGCATTCTCGTAAGCTTGCCAGATTCCTCCATCAAATCATTATCTTTTGCTGCTTTTGATACCATGAAAATGATATGTGGAGAAACTTGTTCCGCCAGCACGGTATCAATTGCAGTCTTTAATTCCCCGTCGTGCAGAAGCGCCTGCACAGCAGTATCCCTGTTACTTAGGTTTTTGCGCAGCGCATATCTGAAATCCTCTAATTTTCCAATGCTCCGGAAAACCTCTTTTGCTTTCTCATATTCTTTCCTATCGAAATGATGCGACATCATGTCAATGATGACTTCAAGAGACGTTTTAAAATCTACAAGGTCTGGTTTCTTGGCAACCATCACCCTGGCGAGATCGAAATACAGTTCGTTTAAGCCTGAGTTTATACCTCCCGGCTGTGCGAAACCTTTTTTAACAGTATCAAAGGCTTCCTCAAACCTTTCGTTCTGTGCCAGCACATCTGCCAGTCTGGTGTAATCCTCCCTATCAACAAGCTCTTGCTGAGCAAGACGCAGCATTTCTTCAGGCTTACCGATTTTTTCGTAAAGCTTGTCCAGTATTTCGAAAGCCTCTGCTTTTTCATACTTATATGAATTACATTGGTCATCGGTTAAGGATTTCTTCTCATTGAGATATCTTAAAAAAGATTGCATAATCACTTGTTTTTAGAAAATATTTTTTATTTCCAATTGAAATAATCGTTGGATAGCGAAGCATTTAT
>CABMII010000022.1 GCA_902386255.1 uncultured archaeon | reverse complement strand
TTTCAAAAGTATATGAAATCCATCTTGGTGAAAAGAGGAAATTGAGTGAGATTCCAGATAAGGTAATGAAGTTTGCAGATTCTTTAGAACTGAATATATTCCCTAAAAAATTGCGGAGTTAAGGTTTAGAATAGAAATATCTTTTCCTTCAACGAAAATGCATTGACGTGAATTCCAGAGCCTAGCTAGTTGGAGATTTTGTACACCGCCTATATGGTTAATTACTTGTTGAACTACTGGTAATGAAGATGCAAATTTCGACTCTTTTTTCTTTTTGTCAATTATCAGCACTTCTTCAGGCTCAACTTCTGACAGAATTTCTATCGAATGTGTAGCTATAATAATTTGTTTATTAAAGTTGCGAAGAAGCCGGATAAGTTTTCTTTGCAAATCTGCGTGCATGTAAATATCTGGCTCATCTAAAATGATTGTTGGATGATCTCTAGTAAGGGTTAAAAACCACATAGTTTGAAGCCACATCTGTAATCCATGTCCCATCCAACCAATTTCAGCGGCGAAATCACCATCTTGAATCAGAAGTGCAAGATCATTTTCTGGGAACTCACCCTGACCTTGAAGTTCTAAAAGTCTCAGACCTGGCCATGAATTCTCTGTAAACTCTTTAAAATCCTTGAATTTCTTATAGAATAGATTAAGTTCATTACGAAAATGTAATGGTGCGAGGGACGATGACATTGTACTAAGAACATAGTCTGACGTAAGGATTTTCTCGTCATATTTTAAAGGAGCCACGAATGGGAGTGCACTAACATTTGGAAGAAAAACTTTTCTTGCATCTCCTTTATTAGTGATTTGAGTTCCATCAGGGGTCTTTATGATTGCGTATATGTTATCTTGAGGTCCAATGTAAATCGTGATTGTATGATTTGTATCGAAGGTCGCTGTTATGATAGCAGGTGGTTCACCATAACGATAAAAAGCAGTCTTAAAATTGAACCCCATGTTCTCTAGAGAAGGAGAAACTCCCCTGTTCCGTCGTGGAATATCTGCCCAAGTTGGAGCATCTGAAAAATTTAGTGATTGATAACGACTTACGACTATAGATACTAAACGAAGTGCTTCAACAATTGTAGATTTGCCTGCATTATTACGTCCGACAATGATTGTTGTCTTGTGGAGCGGTATAACGTGATCATTAAAACATCTAAAATTCTGAAGCTGCAATTTTGCGAGCATAAGTTTGACATCTTATATTTTATCTTATATTAGGCTTTTCGCCAGATTGTAATAACGTTGGATGGATTTTGGAGTTTGCGCTCATCATGTGCTTTCACGGCTATTTTAGCAAATTCATCTTTGCATATTTTAAAAACGCTTCTATTTTAAAATGTTATCTCGGCACATATAGAATAATTAAATACAAATATTTTAGTTACATAATTTTTATATAGTTTGAATAAGATAGAAAAAAAGAATATGGGAGATCATAAAAGGAACCATTTTGCTATAGAATTTTTTACAAAGATACCGTATGGATATTTTGTTATTCCCTCTATAATAATAATTTTAAATACTCTTATTGTGATGCTACTTATTAGGTTTTATTCATTATATCCTTCTTTTGAATACAAAATTTTCTTTGGTGTGAATGATAGCGAACCGGAAAAAATATTTCTTACAATTTTTTTCACGCGAATTATTTTAATTATAACTTTAGCAATCATATTAAAAACAGCAGAAAATAATCTAAACGTTATTTATAAACTTAAAAGTGATATTGGTTTCTTGATATCAAAAAAGGAACAAGTATTTGAATTCATCAATAAAGATGTATTTGGAATTGAAAGAAGAATAATAAATTACAGGTTGATTTATTTGGCTTTCCCTGTTTCATTTACTTTTTTTTATATATTTAAGATCCATAGCTACATACCATGGTTCTATATTTACCCCCTTCAAATAATTACTTGGGGAATATGGTGGTGTTTAATTTTTTATGGCACATATTCAGGGGTAATAGGTTCAAATATTGTTTTGTATCTTTTTGATACTGAAAGCAGTGCAGTAGAGATTAAAGAGTTCAAAAATGTAAGAAAAATCATCACGTTTGTCAAGAGTAAAATAAATCTTATGAGGAGAATAATAAATGCCAAAATTCAACATAAGTTAGGAAAATTGCTTGAAAAAGTAACCAATACTAATAATATTATTATTATATACATAAGGAAATTGATTAAAAAAATAAATTGCCCAGAAAAAAAGTTACGAGAGTGTATAAATGGCTCTGAAGAAATAAAATTTAACGATACGAAAATAGAAATTTTAAATCCAGACAGGTTGGGTGGACTACATTCGGTGAAAAACCTATTGAGCGCCCCGATAATAATTGGTATTTCAGCAATTTTTATGTCCCTATTAATTGTAGGAGAAATGAGAGATCAACCTGGCGCTCTATTTACAAATGCAACTTATTATATTTTAATACTGATGTGCGCGACAATTCCACAATATGTTTTTTCTGAATTTCTTTCAAAACATAAGAAAACATACCTTGTAGAGTCTTTTAGAAGGCAAAAATTTGATAATTCAACTAATGAAAAGCTTGACGCAAATTATGATAAAATGTTCGATATGAAAACTACCCCATTTAACTTACGTTACGCAATAGAAGTACTTTTTCTTATCTTATCTCCTCTCATAGGAATTTATCTAAAATAAATATAAACGTAACTACAATTAACCACAACCCGTATTTAATTGAAGATTCGAGGTTTATTTTTGGATTTATAGTATTGAAGTTATTTTCTAAGGTTTTTCAGTATTCGATAAGTATATTTGCTTTGGAGTTTTATTAACGCCAATTCCAAAAAGTGGATAATTTTTAAAAAAAGCGATAATCCACTAATGGAAAGAACCGGGCTCGTGGTCTAGTTGGTTATGACGTTTCCTTGACATGGAAGAGATCCGGAGTTCGAATCTCCGCGGGCCCATTTTTATGGATAATTTTTGGTTAGGATAGGTATTAATGGAAAATTCCAATTACAGCGCCTATAACTCCTCCGATAGCCCCGAAGGCGATTTCAACCGGCGCACCTGCTCCCATTACAGCGCCTATAACCGCCCCTATCGCTGCGCTGGCTGCGACTCCCGAAATCAAGGCCGCAGTATTGCTGTTTCTCTTTACATAATGAAATATAATAGAACTGGCTATCATGCCGGCCACGAAACTCACTAATATGGCAATTCCATACGTTACTCTGACAATCCTGGGAATTACCGGAAGCATAAGGGCACACATTCTTTTTTTCTCCTGTTATTTCTTATTGGAATTCTTTGGCATAAATAGTTATATTACAACTCTTAAAACTTATTTTTTTACTGACCAACAAATAAAAACTTTATCTTGCAGCTTTAATGCGATTTCTTCGCACATAATTTTAAATATTCAAGTTTTAATTAAGCATCTCTTCAACTTTTTATGAGAATTACCATGAACTCTAACATTGACAAAACCACTCAAAGAGACTACAAATGGACAGCCCTTACCGTAGCCTCTCTCGGAATGCTTGTCGGGATCCTCAATGCCAGCACCCTCATAATCGCCCTTCCGACGATGATGGTTAAGCTGAACACAGACCTCTTCGGGATAATGTGGGTGCTGATCAGCTACATGCTTATCATGACCATCCTCGCGCCAGCGTGGGGCAGGCTTGCAGACATCCACGGGCGCAAGTCGCTGTACGTTTATGGACTGGCAGTGTTTACAATCGGCTCACTGCTCTGCGGTTTATCCGCTAACATCGGCCAGCTTATCGCTTTCAGGGTGCTGCAGGCTGTGGGCGGCTCGATGCTCGTGGCTAACGGCACGATAATAGTGACCGATGCTTTCAAAAGGGATGAACTGGGAAAAGCAATGGGGATTCTCAGCATGATTATGGCGGCAGCCTTTGTCGTTGGCCCCATACTGGGAGGTATCCTCACAACAATAGACTGGCGGCTGAATTTCCTTTTTAATGTTCCCATCGGTATCGTTGTCACAGTGTGGGCGCAGTTGAAATTAAAAGACGTTGCTGTGCTTCCCAAAGGAGAAAAATTCGACCTCAAGGGAATGGTATTATTTACTATCGCCTTCCTCACGTCTATGATTTACCTCACAGCGGGATTTATTCTCGGCCTGACATCGCTTCCGATGCTCCTGTCGCTTGTTATCGCGATTATAAGTTTTGCCGCTTTCCTGCGCGTGGAAAGGAGGGCAACCTATCCGCTGATGGATTTGAATCTGTTTAAGATAAGAATCTTCTCCTACGGACAGTTAAGCGCCCTTCTTAATTCCATAGCAAGAGGAGCGGTAATGATTTTACTCATCCTTTTCTTCCAGGGGCCGTGGGGCTATGACCCGCTTACGGCAAGCATACTCACAATTCCTCTTGCCATCGGTCTTGCGATAACAGGCCCGATAGGCGGAGTTCTCTCGGATAAATACGGCTCAAGGAGCATAAGCACAATCGGGCTCATCATCTCCCTAGTCGGCCTGCTGGGTTTAGCGACGATGCATTACAATACCCCTTACTGGATACTTGCCGTTTGGATGTTCATCAACAGTTTCGGCTCCGGGCTGTTCCAGCCCCCGAATACCAGCGCCATCATGTCATCGGTTGCCCCTGAGCGGCGCGGCGTAGCCTCATCCATGAGGGCGTTTTTCAATAGCGCCGGCATGGTGCTGAGCATGGGAATAGCTTTCCCGCTGATTATGGGAACGATCTCTATCCCCGAGATGATGGATATGTTCGTCAGGGGCGGAGGAAGTATGCCTGTAGGTTTGCAGGAAGCCTTTACCGGAGGTATAGCCGGGGCATTTATTGTCTCTTCGATAATCACCGTGCCTGCAATTATCGTTTCAGCCATGCGCGGAACAGAAGATATACAGCGTAAATAAAACAGGCTTGTCCCATTATTGCATGAAATATAAAATCACAGGCAGCATTATCACTCCCATAGCATGTGTTTTTCTTATTTTTGCATAAGAAGGTATCATCCCGACTAATGTGGATATTAAAAACACGATAAACCCGAACCAGCCTGTAAACATGAAAACCATTGCCGAAAGCCCGATTAAGACCGCAGCGCATAATTTTGAATAATTTATCCGTGACAGGAACCCCGAAATCTTATCTCCAAGATAAATGGTGGTGTAATATGAGATCACGGAAACATACACGATAACAATTAATAAGACAATAATAACTGAAAGATCCCATTCGTTTATGTTGACAAGTTTATCAATCGAAACCATAGCGCCGCTTCTTGCCTTCCCGATGATATACAGTGCAATCAGGCTAAAAACCGAATTAGCCGTATTGGCGCTGCTTATTGATACCATAAATTCCTTTGAAGAATCCGTATCCTTTTCCTCGCGGACGAAGATTCTTGCGATAATAGTACCCACGGTTGAGGAAACACCTGGAAGCCATGCCACGAATGAACCTGCTGCGCTTCCTGTGACCATGCCCCGCACAATCCTCTTCCCGGGCAGCGCAAACCTGCATTTCTTTTGCTGCGGCGGGATTTCGGATTTTGTCATTAGGCTGATAACGAGCATGGATGCCCCGAATATCCCTGAAAGAAGAGGGAGAAGGATAGACGGCTCGCCGAATATTACAAGAGGCTGCATCAGCGCCGCATTACCAAATGCAAATATCCCAAGCATGCCTGAAATAAAAAAAAGGAGGACGGCATACATCTTGAATTTAAGATGTACTAACGAACCCTGGCCTTCCACCGTCTCGCCGTTTTCGG
>CABMII010000021.1 GCA_902386255.1 uncultured archaeon | reverse complement strand
CTGGTGATTAGCGCCATTTTATCCATGATTAAACTCCTTTGCTTCCAGCGGTTTTTCTCCTTTATTCTCTGAGAAGTATTAATAATATAAGGTTATTGTTAACACAAATGCTTTCAGTGATAGTCCACCCGCAGGATTCAAAACTCGTAATACTGCCAGTCAAGGATAATGCAAAAGACCCCGTTTTTTATGGAATCCTGACATTAAAGAAAACCCCGAAAGGAGCGCGAGCGGGCAAATTCAGGATAAAACAGGGCGAGAAAGAAGAATTGAGGGCGCCGGATGAGCTTATCGAACTTTTGAGGTTTGCCGATAAAATACTTATTACTGAAGGGAACGAAACCTCCGAGGCTGGATTCAAGGAATTGCTGGAAGCATACCAGCTTGATTATGACTACACGAACCCATGCCGTCTTTGTCTTCTTTCCGGAAGGTATACCGTATTAAATAGCAATTCCATAAGGTTTCACAACGAATCGATA
This sequence comes from uncultured archaeon, assembly GCA_902386255.1. Classification (GTDB taxonomy): domain Archaea; phylum Halobacteriota; class Methanosarcinia; order Methanosarcinales; family Methanoperedenaceae; genus Methanoperedens. The sequence continues at coordinate 2,588 of CABMII010000021.1, read as the reverse complement.
TGCGAGGACTGCGCAAAAAAAGAACTTTTAAAGGAAGTAAAAACAATCAAGCTGGGGAAACACGGGCAGGAAAGGCTTATCCAGATTTTATTGGGAACGAGAAACCTCGATAAAGTGCTTGCAATGATAAGCCCTGAAAAACTGGATTCGGGCTTAACCAGGTTCGATACAATAGAAGCCAGCAAGGTTGAGTGCTCAATAAAGGCAAAAGACCTGCCCCTGCATGAAGAATTCAAAAAGATACTTCTGAATCAACTTGATGAACTTATGCCTGTCCAGGCGCTATCCGTGAAGGCAGGGCTTCTTGAAGGAAAAAACCAGTTAATCGTTTCAGCCACAGCCACTGGGAAAACATTTGTCGGGGAACTTGCAGGCATACAGAACATCCTTGGTGGAAAAGGCAGGATGCTGTTTCTTGTACCTCTTGTCGCGCTTGCAAACCAGAAATATGAACAATTCACCAAACGTTACTCAACTGTAGCGACCACTTCCCTGCGCGTGGGCACAAGCCGCATAACCGGGAAGGTAAAGGGCATCAGGACATCACTTTCCTCGGACATAATCGTGGGTACCTACGAGGGTATCGACTTCATAATCAGGTCAGGCAATTCGGAAATGCTCGGAAATATCGGAACTGTGGTCATTGACGAAGTGCATATGCTTGAGGACAAAGAAAGGGGTCACAGGCTTGACGGTCTTATAGTGCGCCTGAAATTCACCTCCCCTGATGCACAGTTCATTTACCTGTCCGCCACAGTTGGAAAACCCGGCTGGCTTGCAGAAAAGCTCGGGGCAAAGCTAATCGAATTTGAGGAGCGTCCTGTCCCGATAGAGCGGCACCTTATCTTTGCGCCGGAATACGAGAAGAAGCGGTTGATAGAGCGGCTTGCAAGGCAGGAATATGATAAGCGCTCCTCTAAAGGTTTCCGGGGGCAGACCATCGTATTCACCAACTCGCGCCGGAAATGCCACCTGCTTGCAGACGGGCTTCTCATTAAAGCGATGCCGTATCATGCTGGACTGACATACAATGAACGAAAGAGGGTGGAAGAGCAATTCGGCAGCGGGAACCTCCCGGTTGTGGTGACCACCGCAGCGCTTGCTGCTGGTGTTGATTTTCCGGCTTCGCAGGTAATCTTTGAATCCCTTGCCATGGGTATTGAATGGCTCACCGTGCGCGAGTTCCAGCAGATGCTCGGGCGCGCTGGAAGACCTGATTACCATGATCTGGGAAAAGTGGTGCTTCTTGCAGACCCGGAGAGCAGGTTCGGAAAAGGCGATTCCGAGGACGAGATAGCTTTCCGGCTTTTGAATGGGGAACTTTCGCATTTCGGCGTGGACTATGGGGACGATGAACTGCTTGAAGAGACTCTTTCCAATATCGTAGTCGCTCATGCAATTTCCGATATCAGGAAAATCGGGGGATTATTGCTCTGCGAGGGAGACCTTGATTACCTCCTTGGCAAACTCCGGGAATACGGGTTCATTGAAAAAAGAGGAACGGGTTTTTCTCCAACAAAACTTGGAAGCATCGTGGCATCGCATTTCCTGAGCGTCGAGCAGACTTTCCTGATAAAGAATGCCATCCTTGAAGGGAGAGAGCCGCTTGATATAGTCACCGAGCTTGGAACCATGGATTCAGTGTATTTCAGGTACGCTTCACAGTTGTCCGATGCTCTCGGGACTGATATACCGACCCGTGTTTTTGGCGCAGGTCTTGATATCGTTTTCTCTGCAGACGGCATGTCAAAACTAAAAGAGAATGTAAAGCGGACGATGCTTGATTTTGCGCGGGAATTCATGGCATGCACATGCAGGGATTCACCTTACTGCGGCTGTGCGGAGAAGAAGTTTTCAGGCAGGGTCATAGAGCTTTGCGCCGAGGGTCATTCGCCAGAAGTGGTTATCGAGGAGCTTACGAAGCAGTACGGGGTTTATGCATACACAGGGGATGTGCTCAATTATCTTGACGGAGCTGCGAGGGCTCTTGAGGCTGTGGAGTTGATTGCAGGGATTTATGGGAAGAAGGAGCTTGGCGAGAAGGCAAGGGGGTTGAGGGAGAGGATGGAGGGGTGAGGCGTTTGGAAAACACTTTTCCCTACGTCGTGGATATCGCCACCGATTGTGCTCCTATTACTTTACCAGTATCATCTACCAATTGAAGCGTTATTCTGTTGTTTGTAGGATCATAGGCTATCGGCGTCGTTGGTGTCAGGAACACCGCAAAGGTTGGCGTAGCGCCCACGTTGATGGTTAATCCTGAAGCAGGACCAATGATGGCTCCGGTTGTTGGATTGGTCTGGTTCACCTGGGTTACCAGTCCAGTTATCGAAGACGGTACGACCACATTAAAGCTTACACCGGTTGCAGTGGCACCGATATTCGATGTAGCTACTGCAAAGGCTGTTGCATTGCCAACTCCTGTTCTATAATCCAGGGTACCTGTGGCCATCATAATGAGATCCGGCAAGGGTGTTGTACTTGCTGAGATGGTCAGCGTGTTTACTCCGCTTATCGAAGCTGCTGCTGCATTGGTGCCGGACACGTTGAACGTCAGCGATGAGCTATTGAATGCCGATGTTGCATTG
>CABMII010000020.1 GCA_902386255.1 uncultured archaeon | reverse complement strand
TTCTTGATTTGCAGGCTAAACCATTTGATTTAGGATTCATATGGGGGCAGCCTGCACCTATATATAGCTATCTGTAGCCGTGTTTTTAGCAGAAATTGGAAGAAAAATTAGCTAACTACTGAAATTACATTGAGGCTAACTATGTTTAAAAGGATTGACCATATAGAAATTATATCACGGGATATAGAGAAAACCATTGGATTCTACACAGGCATTCTGGGTTTTAAAATTAAACAGCGGCAGAAGGTAGGAGTACCTCCTCTGGAAGAAATAGTTTACATTGAGCTCAATGGTTCAGTTATAGAACTCATGCAGGTTAAAAATCCTGCCTCTGCACCTCAAAATCCATGGCAGTCTGGTTACAGGATGATTGCACTTGAGGTAGAGGATATGGATAAGGCTGTAAATTATCTTAAGACTAAAGGAGTAGAAATAACATGGGGGCCTGTGACTCTTGGGAAATCAAAAAGAGCTGAAATAAAAGATCCCGACGGACTTTCAATCGAGCTCAGGCAGTGGTAGAGAAACCGAGTAGCGCAGATTACAGCGTTACCCGTCTTAAAAAATGAAAGGAGGCCAGATATGGTAAAACTTGAAGGCAAATGCAAAGAAGTTATGGATAAAACAGAATGGGTCGCCATAGCAACATGCGGGGAAAACGGCCCTCATGTCGTAGCGACATGGGGAGACTATGTGAGAGCGCTCGCCACAAAAGATGATGAGGTAATAGTCATTCCTGCAGGACATTATAACATTACCGAAGAAAATCTCAAGAAGAACAATCGGGTTGAACTGCTCATCGCATCCAGGCATGTTGAGGGAAATTACGGCCCTGGACAGGGGTGCAGTATCACTGGAAAAGGTGAAATCCAGACTTCAGGAAAGTTCGCCCGGATGGCAAAATCAAAGTTCTCTTGGGCAAGGGGAGCGCTTGTAATAAAAGTAGAAGAGGTAAAGACACAGCTCTGAATATTCTCTAATAATACAATCTGGCAGGTACAGAATGGCAAAAAGGAAACCGGCAATTTCTCTTGAAAATTTCATACCCACACATCTCATGAATTATGACGCCTGCACACGATGCGGGGAATGTGTTAAGTATTGCCCTACATACAAAGGAAGAAATTACGACAGAGCTATCGAACCCAGGGACAAAATAATCCGCTGGAGAGACTGGGTTACCAAAAGCTATGGTTGGCGTGCAAAATTATTAGGACCCGCTGCAATTCCGGAAAAAGAGATCGAGAAATATACGGAAGACTTATACAACTGCACCATCTGCGGTATGTGCGGCACAGTGTGCCCATCAGGCCTCGATACTATAGAAATGTGGGAATCCAACCGTGCAAATCTTGTTAAGCGCGGAAACGGGCCGTACGGCAAACAGAGCCTTTTTCCCAAACTCATAGGTGAAAAGCACAACCCCTATCTTAAAGAACAACAAGATCGGCTTGCCTGGGTGACGCCCGATATCAAGATCGCGGAGAAATCAGATATAGCTTATTTCGCTGGCTGCACGGCGGGATACAATCAGCATGTGATATGCGTCGGCACTGCAAGGATTCTGAACAGACTCAACATCCCTTTTATGCTTCTTGTGCCCAGACTGGCAGCACTGCATAATGTCGAGGCACTAAAAACACGAGGTGCAAAAAGAGTGATATACTCTTGCGCAGGATGTTTCAGGACAGCCATGATTGACTGGCCTCGTGCGTATGGGAAAGAACTGCCTTTTGAATCAATACATATATCCCAGTTTCTTGCAGAGCAGCTTGAGGCAGGAAAGATCAAGTGGGAAAAAAGTTTTGAAAAAACAATTACCTTCCATGATCCATGTCACTTAGGAAGACATATTGGCATATTCGAGGAACCGAGAAAAATCTTAAAGAGCATGCCAGGTGTCAAGCTTGTCGAAATGGAAAGGAATCGCAATGAACAACGATGCTGCGGCGCAGGCGGTGGAGTGAAAGCAGGTCTGCCGGATCTTGCATTGAATGTTGCTAAAGACCGAATGAACGATGCCCTGGAAACAGGTGCAGAGGTATTAATCAGCGGATGTCCGTTCTGCAGGCGTAATCTTCTTGATGGCAGGGATGAACTCAAACTCGATATGAAAGTTGACGACATTGTTGTCCTGGCAGCGCATCTGATGGGATTGAGTACTGAGATTAATACACCACCTCCCGGAGCGCCAAAAGAAATAATAAGTGACCTATTCAGGACTCAAAGTATACCGGGAAAATTAGTTGAATCGCAGAGAGAAGCTCTGAAGGCTGAAAAGGAGTAAGCATGGAATCTCCATCATTTATTACATTCCTTTACAAGGATATTTTCATTTATGTCTTCAAGGGTGTTGCACGAAGTCATTAACATTGCAATTTTTATATCTGTTTTTAAAAACTCAAGAATTCTCTTTACGCCTTCGACGCCGGTTGATACCGCCTCTCTTGCAAGCGGTCTTCCCACGAGAACAAAATCCGCGCCCAGTGCCAGCATTTTGACAACGTCAAAACCTGTTCTTATGCCTCCATCTGCCGTAATTACGACTTTTTCGCCATTATCTGTTTCTCTTACTCCTTTCACGATTCCAGGAAGCGCATCCGCAACCCCTCGGCCAGAATCCAGAACCCTGCCGCCATGATTGGAAACACCTATCACATCGGCTCCGGCTTGTACCGCTGCGACGGCATCCTCAGCGCACATGACTCCTTTGACAATGAATGGAAGCCTTGTTGACTTTTTAAGCTCTTTCAATTCGTCCATCGTTTTCCTGAAAACGGGTTTTCCAGCAAGCGTGAAGTTAACCGAGCCAGCCCCATCGATATCAATCCCTACAGCTGCTGCTTTTTCCTTCTCTGACTGCTTTATCAGATCTATCAGGACTTCCTGCGACTGCGGCTTGAAAATGTTTATCCCGTGACCGTTGACTTTTTTAAGAGCAACTATTGCAGGATGTATCGTCTCATAATCCCTGGATGTATTCCCGGTACATCCGATAGTCCCTGCAACTTTGCATCCTGCCAGGATATTATATGCAAAATCCTCTTCAGTTATATTGCTCACATAACTCAGGCCGCTCATGGGCGCACCAAGAACAGGCATGGCTGTCTTCTTTCCTAAGAAACTGGTTTCGATAACAGGGTCTTCATGTTTTGTTATCAGCCTTTTTTTCAGCCTGTATTTTGAAAGCGCCTCAAAATTGGCAAGATAGGTGAGACCCTGGCCAATTCCCCGCAGGCCCAGCGGTACCCCGTACTCCTGCCTCAATTCAGGTACGGTTTGCGGGTTATCAACGCCAACTAAAATGCTTCTTTTTTCCTCTTTTCTTTCGGTGAAATCCGAATAAGCCCTGGCTTTCTGCCAGTATTCTTCTTCAGGGATGGTGACCAGCTTATCCCTGGCTGCGCCGCAGACAGGGCACCTCCAGGAATCAGGGAAGTCCGAAACTTTAGTATTCGGCCTGATGCCTGTCTGGGTGTCGCCTGTCTCCTCATCATAAACATAGATATTGCAGACTGTACACAGCCATTTAGCCATATATCAATTTTATTTCATAACAGACTGCTGCATGCCAGAACCCTTGAGGCAGTAGCGGTCCCATCTGAGAGCCAGGTTCTTTTGTACTGGGCAGGTAGGGCAAAGGCAGCCTTTATCTTTCTTGATTACTGCGCTTTTCCCTATCGCGCAAAACGTAAGTTTCTTTTCCCCTGTTCCAACATATGTAGGACATTTTCCGCAGACGCATATTTTATCAAGTTCCTTGATTTGAGCCTGCATCTGTGCCGGAGTCAATTTGCTCATTGCTTCCATATTCTGTTCAAAAGTTTTCTGTGGTTCTTTTGCCATATTTTTACCCCCTTTAAATTAGCATATTAACAATTCTTGTTTTTAGTATATAATAGTTTATCCGCTTAACTTTTGCTGGTTCTAATTTATTTATGAAGCGCTCCCCGGTTGCTGAATCTTTTTTTAATCTCCAGTAAACCTATAATGGCTGCCATCGCCAAGGCAACGAAAATCAACTGAATAAAGCCAATCGGTGCAAGATTAAACCTGTCATTCAAAAACGGTATATAAACCCCCGCTATCAGGAAACCGATTGCTGCAACTGCCCAGAGGTTAATGACCTTATTGGCAAATATCCCGAGAGAGAAAATTGATTCTTTATCCGAGCGGGAAATATAAGCCAGAAAGATATGACCGAAAATCCATGCTGAAAAAGCATAGGTTTGCGTCTCCTTGAGACCAAAATTCTGGCTTCGCGCATAAAAGTACACGGAAATAACTGCTGCAAAAAGCACAACTCCCTTGGTTAAAAAGTCCTTAATAACTCGGTTATTGAATATGTTTTCCTTCGGATTGCGGGGCGGTCTTGAATAAATATTTTTTTCTTTCGCCTCGGCAACGAAGCCGGCAGATGCGGCCAGATCCATAAATAATTCAAGGAGAATTATCTGGATGGGGGCAAAAGGCATCGGGGTTCCCAAAAGGACGGGTATTAGGAAAATCAATACTAAAGCCACCTTCACGGAAAGATAATATTTAATTCCTTTTTGCAGGTTATCGAAAAACTTCCTGCCTTCAAAAATACCCTGGGCAATTGTGATATAATTGTCATCTGCCACGACAACTTCTGCCGCTTCCTTTGCGACATCCGTTCCCCTGATTCCCATCGCTATGCCGATATCAGCGCCTTTCAGGGCAAGGGCATCGTTAATGCCGTCACCGGTTACGGCTACCACTTCCCCGTTCTTTTGAAGCGCCTTGACTATCCGGTATTTATGCTGGGGAGTTGCCCTTGCAAAAACGGAAAATTCTTTCACGGTATCCTGTAACTGCTCATCAGATAAATTATCAAGTTCCGGGCCGGTCAATACTTTACTGGTGGTTAAAATACCGACTTCACTGGCAATGAAAACGGCTGTCAAAGGATGGTCGCCTGTTACCATAATTGTCCTGATGCCGGCCATCATTGCCAGGGCGATGGTTTCTTTGATTCCCTCTCTCGGCGGGTCTTCAAAACTTAAAAGCCCTGCAAAATTCATCTCCTTTTCGATTTCATTAAAATCGAGGCTCTCTTCCCCGGGTGCTAATTTTTTAAAAGCGATAGCGATTACACGTCTTCCACTTTCAACTTCTTTACTTAAAGCAGCTTTTATATTATTGCTTATGTTAAAGCAAACTCCAAAAATCTCTTCAGGCGCGCCACTTGAGAACAATTCATAGGTCGTCCCGTTTTCTCTCACAACCGCTTTTGTTTTTTTGCCATTTCCAAGATTTCTCTGGCGGGTAACTTCAGGAAGCGCCGCATCTATTTTAAATTCCCCGGCTTTATTTTTTATTTCCTGTTCCAGGGGAGACAAAGAATATTCAGTTAAAGTACCCAGTGCTTTTTCAAGGATTTCTTTCCCTTTATCCGCAGGATAAAATGCAGCTATTTTCATTTTATTTTCAGTGATAGTTCCTGTTTTGTCAGTAACAATCACAGTGGCATTGCCTAACGTTTCAGCAGCTTTGATTCTCTTAACTAAAAATTTATTTTTTGATAAAGTATAAGCTCCGAGACCCAAAACCATCGTAATGATAATAGGAAGTTCTTCAGGAATAGTGGCAAACGAAAGCGAAAGACCAGTTAAAATCATGGTCTTTAAATCCTGTCCTCTCAGGATTCCTATCAGCGGAATAATGATTGAAAAGAACAAAGCCACAAAAACAAGTTTGCCTGCAAGGGATTTCATCGCAAGCTGCAGCGGGGTTTTTGGAGGTTTGATAACTTTTGAAGCAGCGGCAATTTTGCCAAGTTTTGTGGTTGTACCCGTCGCAAAAACAACTGCCGCCCCTTCGCCGGAAAGCACTATCGTGCCTGCATAAATTTCATTGCCAATCTCTTTGTCCTGTGGAAAAGATTCGCCGGTTAAGGCAGATTCGTCGAATTGCAAGCCTGTTGATTTTGTAATTTTTGCATCGGCTGCAACTTTAGTTCCAGAGGTAAGAATTAAGAGGTCGTCAAGTACAACATTTTCAGAGTCAATTTCTGTTATTTTTCCATCCCTTAACACTCTCGTTCTGGGCGCAGCTATTTTTTCCAGTGAAGCTATTGCTTTTTTTGCCCTGAATTCATTATAGACTTCAGCAAAAACCAGCAAAACGATTACGATAAAGATGGTAATAGCATCTTCGAGTTTTCCCCAGATGCTATAGAAAAAGCCAACGACTAATAAAAGAAGGATCATGGGCTCTGTTACTTCATGCCTGGCAATGCCAAAGAAACTGATTTCGGTTGGCTTGAAAATCCGGTTCGGACCTGACTTTAAGAGTTTTTCTTGCGCTTCGCCTGAACTTAGCCCATAATTATTGTTTTTTTGATCCATAACCACCTTTGCAGGTTCTTTGATTTTCCAGTTTTGACTTTTCTTATATCTCTAATATAACTTGCTTTATTAAATAATATCTTCTTGTTTTCCGATTGCACTATTCTGATGATAGTGTACGCGCTTGACAGCAGCTGTTGAAAATGCGGCAAGAATCCCTAATTTGCATATATTTTGAAGCCTAAAAGTCAAGCTTCATTTCCGAAGGATACATGGTAATCGGAATATGCGAGGCAGGTAAAGTCACCCCCACGAAGTAACCGATACAATTAAATAGTTATATATAAAAGAATATCATTATTATAGTGATGATGGTGACTGATGAAGGGCAAATAAGTGTCGACTTTCTGCTTGGGATAAGCATATTTCTGCTCACCTTTGGATTTGTTATACAATTCATACCGAGCCTTTTTATATCAACATCAGCAGGAGGAAGTTTGAACCCGGTTGCTTATCGAACAGCCAATATACTCGCAGACGACCCGGGATGGTGGCAAAATAAAACCAATGCCCAAAACGGTACGGATTGGGAGATGCATCTAAATGATATAAGCAGGATAGGTTTAGCTACGGATGCAACACCCAGCACAAGGCAGACACGGACACCAAAAATGCTGAATAAGACAAAAATCCTACAGGTTTTAAAATTGAATAAAACAATGCTTACCAGCAAGCTTGGTTTATATAATAAGATAAGCGGCTCTCAAGTAGATTACGGCTACAACATAACCCTTGAAAAAAATGGCAGTCCCATGATCATAAACGGCTCCATTATATCTTTTGGAGAGACACCCCCCACATCGCAGGATATATACAAAATAACAAGACAGGTACTGGTAGAAACAGGCAATATAGCAAGCTTCAGAGCAGATGAAGTAACAACAGGAAGTTCCTCTGATAAAGTAATAGTAAATATCAGCGGACCCCAGAGTGAAGATGTGATAATACAGATAATAGACATTAATATAACAAATCCTAATTCAAGCTTTGACAATGCAACACTGAACGGCAGCCTCAACATACCCTCGGATTACAGTGTATATAAAAGAACAAATACCAGTGATTTTATTTACTCTACCACTCCGATACCATTGGAAAACAGCACTGACGCCCTTCGCTTAATCTTCAACCATACCCTGTTCCCGATCAATACAACTTATCAACTGGAACTCAATTTTACCCGGATGAACTTCATTCAAATATGGCCTCCGTATATTGAATATACATCCAAAATAGAGCCGCTTTATGAGCCTGCAACTCTCATTGTGGAGGTGTGGAAATGAACGATAAAGCCCAGATACACACGCTTGAAGGGCTTTTTGCTGCTACACTCATGGTTTTGACTGTAATGCTCATAACTCGAAGTTCACTTATCATCACGCCTCAAAGCGAGCTTTCCATGGATGTACAGCTTAAACAGACCGCAGAGGATGCACTGGCAATACTTGATATGGCGCCAGGAACAGCGCTCCAATTCAATCTGACAGAACTCGTGGCAGGGGGGAATATGACGGAAGCAACGCCGCAAGACAACAGCCTCAAACCACTCGACACTGAGATTGATACGCAGCTAAATGATATTATGTACAATGTTGATCTTGCATATGTCGAAAACGATACCCTTACAGTAAAACACGCTATAATACACGGTGCGCCTGTTGAGAATTCTGTTGTCGCTACCCGCCCTGTAACGCTGTACAACTCTACAGTAACACAAGCAGGTGGTGCATGGAATGTATCTTCAAATGATGTAAAAGTGGTGGAGGTGAGGCTTATAGCATGGCGGGTATAATTGATGATACCGACGGTCAGTGGATAGCGCTTTCGGGGCTCACGATATCCATATCACTGGTTCTGGTTGCAATACTCGTCAACGAGGCTGCGATAACAGGCTACTACTCATCCTACGCAGCCCTTGAATTCCCTAAGGAAAAGATAAGAGAAATCACGGCGCAGACACAAGAAAGTGCAAAAAATGCAGCACAACTTGCATGGAACTATTCAGGAGGACTTCATGCTACAAACGAAAGTGTGCTCAATAACTTCACAGCACTTCTCAGTAATTACAGCGCGCAGATGAACACGATTTACGCCGTTCATGGTGAGACCGTAAACATAACCTTGTCAAAAGCAGTCTTCAATTCCAGTCACAGTATTGACATAATATGGTTAAACATAAGCTACGATGATGGTACCACACGTTATACTTCAGAACCTGAAATAATAGAGGTGAAACAATGAGATCTTTTACCAACAGCGAAGATGCTGTTTCTACGACTTTGGCATATGTCCTGTTTTCTGCGATATTCCTGGTTTTGTACGTAATAATTCTTCTTAATGCGAATGATTTACTGGTAAAGGGTCCAAGCAATATTGTGGTGAATGACCAGTACAGGGACATAGGTAATATGATAAGCTCAACAGTTACAGACATGTACATGGTGGCTCCGGAGAATGGATATATTGAAACGGAATATAAAATCCCGGCTGAGATCGGAAGAGAACCATACATAATTAACGCCGATATGGCAAGCACAGACGAGATTATAGATGTCAACTCCACATCCTCGGAGAAAAGTGTCAGTGTTACAATAAACGGTATTGCAAGCTCAATGCCTATAACCGGCACTGCATATAGCAGCAACTCCACTACTCACATGATAAGTTATCACTCAAAGGATTAGTTATGACTCAGAAAGATGACAGAAATGATGCTGCAGTAGCTGAAACCATCGGGTTCATCTATATATTCGCAATCGTAATACTTTCCATGAGCCTGATATATGTAATGGGCTACCCTATGCTGCAATCAAGCATGGATGAAAGTATCTTCGAGAGTGCGGAGCAGAGCTTTATAGTAATCCAGAGCGACATGAAAATGGTCGCGTTTGATCAGGTACCGGTAAAAAGCCTGCAAATTCAACTCCAGGGAGCGACCATCTCTGTCACAAAGAACTCAAACATCACAATAGAGTATCTGGATGGCACTCTGCAAAATGTTGTTACAGGGGAAGGGGAGATAGAATACCAGAAAAATGACAAGTATCTCACCTATGAAAACGGGGGCGTATGGAAGCGATACCCTGATGGAAGTATAATGGTTTCAAGCCCACGCATATACAATAGTACGTATGTGGAGGGAACTACTATCACTAATATCACCACCATAGGCGTTGTATCGATACAGGGGGGGTCATCAGTAGGTGGCAAGGGTATCGTCACCTTCAGCATGAAATACAACGAAAGCATTATTAAAACCCCAAACCACACGGTGGACGTAACGCTCAGAATCAATAGCACTTACGCACCGGAATGGAAAAACTATCTTGAAAGCAGAGGCTTTGATATAGATACAGCAAATTCCACAGATTCAAGCCTTATAGCATGGCGAAATAACACCATGCTAGTTGTAGGACGACACCTGGTAGATGTGGATATTACTTGAATCAAAGGTTATCTCTTATATGTTTGAAGTGACCTTTCCAGTTTCTATAATCATCATTATAATATAGATGAAAAGGTATTTAAGTGCCCAGGTTTACTCTCTAATATGGTTACTATGTGTTAACAAACTCATTAGAGGGTATCATCCATGCGTCCTATTAAAAGGCTCTTTTTCTTGCTTATTTTTGTAATAATACTCACAGGATTAGCCGCTGGCGTACCTGCTTTCATAGATGTTAATGTCACTCAAAATCAGCTTGTCGTGGGCAACGCGACAGTAGTTAACCTGACAGCATATGACCAGGACAATAACATTAATTCAACGGCAGATATTGACATTAACATTTCAATAACTGATGTTCCTGGAAAACTGAATTACACTGTGAACATCACGAAAACGCCTTCAAATCTTACCGGAACCGAGCTTGAGGTTAACCAGACTGGTGTAAATATAGCTGATATAAATATAACTGATCTGAATATGACTTCACCAGGCGTGGTTCTAAGTATCAATTCGACTCTTGCCGGATATATAAACATCAACGTCAGTTCAAACAATTTGACCAACTCCACCTACATCACTTTTGTGCCGGCAGAAATTTACGATTTTGATGTGTTTTGTGATGGTCTCACTTGCGACCGGGTTGTGAATCAGACGGTCAATATAACAGTTGAATCATATGATGTCTATAGCAATCCGGCTAATGAAACAGTGTTTTCCTTTAATAACTCCCCGCCACCCCCCACGAAATTTAACAGTCCGATTGAGTATAATTCATCGGGATTCACCCCTTACATTACAACCACGGGTCTTGACGGGACAACCTCGACCGTATTTAAAACAGATAAGCGGGCAGGCGATAATACCATAATTATATCGGCAGGAAGCATTAATAAATCATATACAATTCCCGGAAAAGCAGATGTTCCTGCAGACCTGTTTCTCAGCCACAGTCCCGATTTTGTTAATGCGAATAACAGGGACGCTTACAGCCTTACAGCCCAGGTCGTTGACCAGTTCCAGAATCCCGTGCTGCCTGAGGGCGTGTCATTGACAAAAAAGATGCATTTTATCGGTTCGAGTCAAACTTATATTCTTCTGAATGAGAGCGGTGCCGCAACAACGCTCATAGGACCCACACTTTTCATAGAAACCGTAAATATAAGTGCTGTTTACAATGATGGGAGCAATGATACTGCTATCATGAACAGAACGAATCTGAGTTTTGTTCCCGGGAACCTGAGCAGGTTCGTGTTTTATGCGAATCCTGATACGGTTCTGTACCAGAACGCCAAGGGAAATCACAACGCCTCGATAATCCTGAAAGCCCTGGACGAGTGGGGCCACCCGATTCCCGGCATCAATGTAAATTTAACTAACACAAACACCACACTTGGAAATCTCACAGCCCCCGGAGTAAATGGCACCAATATAATCACTGCGGTCACAGATTCTTATGGAGGCATCCAGGCTAACTTTAACAGCAGTATTTCAGTTGGAAATGACACTATCATAGCTGATAATGGTCTTATTAACGCTTCTTTGAACGTGAGCATAATGGATAAAACATTCATCAGTGTGGTTGTTGATTTTGAGCCCAAGAACATAATCTCCGGTCAGAAAGTCAATGTTACGACCATAATCTCTGTTGAAGGCGACACGCCTGTCACTCGACTTGCTGCGAATGCGATGCTCGTGCTTGATAACACTGGCAGCATGGACCCGGATTACTATGCAGGGACTCCTGCGGATATTTTGCTCTTAAGTGATAATTCACAAAGTATGCAAGATAACCTTTCCGATGTTAAAAAAGCAGAAATTAATTTCACTAATAATCTGGTAAGCAACGACAGAGTTGGACTTGAGACTTTTAATGGTACAATTATTGGAACTCCCAGTTTATCCCGAAACATCACAGATATCCAGAAACAAATCAACTCCCAAGGAGCAAACAGTAACACACCAACGGCATCAGCAATACAGAAAGCAAAGAATTATTTGGTCAACAATACTCGCTCCGGCGCCAGTCCGATTATAATCCTGCTATCAGATGGACTGCCAACAAAACCGCTCACTGGTTCTGATACACAAAGGGCAATATTCGAAGCAATAAATGAATCCGATAGCGCCAAGAAAACAATTATTAATACTAATACTAGTATTAAAATATTCACAATATACTTTGACACAGGTGATCCCAGTGGAACTGACACCCTCAAAGCTATCGCCAGCCCGGACAGCTATTATTATGCTACTTCATCTAATATAGAGGAAGTATATGACAATATCGCACAGCAGATAAGTGATTTCGACATCTCCACACGACAATATGGTACAGATGGATTGACACCATACAATTACATGGCAACAGGTGTGGTGAATAATTCGAAACCCTGGTTGGATAATATTTCTCTCGATGACAATGTGACTGATTTTAAAGTCCAGATAGACAATCCCAACGTGACTTTTACTATGACCTCACCCAACGGCATGATTTATCCTAGAGCATGGGAATTAGGTTTGCTCAATCGCACGGGTTATTACAATGTGTCCAAAAATGATTCGAGTAAAGGCCGGTATATATGGATTGAACCTGTAAATGACACTTATAACCCGGATCAGGATAAGACCATCGTGATTCCCAGGGGAAACTGGACGATAAATGTGACAACCCCTAATGCAACTAATGTAGCATTCAATATAACGACATATATTGACAAGATAAGTGCAGTAAAGATTGCTTCGCATGCGTTTATATCAAGTTTTGATGCTACAAATGGTGACAGGGCAGGACTTGTGACATACAGCAATATCCCGAATCCGCCGAGTATTATCAACGACACCAACCAGAGTAGCTCCCTGCTGAACGGGAGTGTCTGGGATGGATATTTTGTGGGAAGCACTCCTAAAAAGAATTATACGTTGAATTTCACAGGCTATAGCTGCTCTTTATCTTTGTACGGATTTGGAGAGTGTTATATTACTGTGAACGGGAGATATGCAGCATCATTTTCAGGAAATAATAGTCTAAAGAACTATTCCGTAGATATCACTGACCTTGTACTGAACGGCTCCAACACGATGTCTTTCTATAATTACTCTTATATTTATTCTTCAAACCCAAAGAAAAAATCCTCCATAAGATACGTTAATATAATCGAAAATGGAGCTTCAAAGTACTGGTTCCAGAACAGCTCGAATGTCTCTTTAAATGACACTCCCACTTCTTATACATTTAATGTATCATTTAACACTACCTTCAACCTCACATGGCCAAATGCCACTGATAACCTTGATTTTTATATATATCAGGGCGGAACCCTTTTAAATAAGTCAACTGGGAATGGAACAATACCCAAAACGTTTAAAGCTACCATTTACCCGGATAATGTTTATTATGTAGAGATAAACGGAACAAAAATATCCAATGAAACAAATTTTACGATAACTGCAAGCCAGACGTTGACATGGAACAGTTACACTGCAAACGTTACCGCTCCTCTTGAGAAATCTAATGAAACCCAATCCTTCGATTTGCTCAATACTTCAATAGATACAATGACGGCGGTAGGGCTGACAGCAATAGATGAAGGGATATATGCGGCAAATAACGAATTCCCCAATAACTCCAAACGTCCGACCATGATCCTGATGACAGACGGACTCGACAATGCAGGATACAGATCATTGCTCAATGAAGTGAACCGCGCCAGGAATAACAATACTGTGATATACACCATTGGTCTTGGCAATAACCAATCAGAGATTGATCCTGTGCTATCTCAGATAGCGAATACTACAGGTGGACAATACTATTTTGCACCAAATACAACAGTTCTAAAGAGCATATTCCGTGGTATTGCATCAAATCTAACAAACTTAACGGCGAGCAACATGACACTGAACCTTCGCTTACCCAATAACTATACTTCGGATCATTCACTGGCAACTTCGACATATCAAACAAACAGCAGTAATTCTACACAAAATAAGAGTGAGAATTTTATAATTCCCACCTATCCAGAAAAAGGAAATGCTGAACCTGTTAATTTTTCTATCGGAAACATAACCCTGCTTTCATGGAACCTGCCCAACCTCACTGTAAATGATAAATGGGGTGTATGGTACCAGTTAAAAGTCGAGGGCGCCGGATATGTACCTCTCGTTCTCCCTGGTTCGAATATTACATTTTTCGATATGGAATCGAATCAGTCTATAATAATTAACATTACAAGTAATGCCGGCCTAAATCCTAGCGACCCCGACAATCCTCCCATGAGTCCCACTCCACTTGATAATATACAATTAAGTGCAAACCCTCCTGTGGTTTTTACCGGCGAGCCGTCGAGAGTAATGGTATCAGCGAAAGATAAAGACGGCAATTGGGTAATTGCAAATGTGACATTAGATACTAATCTTGGGTATTTCATCAATAACTTACAGAATCCAGTGAACGGCAGGGGTTTTGTTAATTTCACAAGCAATACTGCGGGCCAAACCCTCATAAATGCTGTAGGCAGCAATGGAAGCAATAGTGTCTGGGGCAATGTGGTGATTGTGGTAAAACCCAAAGGCAAGATAATTGTAAGCTAGTTCAGCACTCTAAATGAAATTTTATCAGCCTGGAGGAAAAGTTTTGTCGTCTGTATTTCAATCCCTCTGAGGTCTGATTTTAACAAATATTTTACTTAATATCTGGCCTCGCCCTTTAACAGTTTTTTAATATTTTATTATATTTTTTTTAAGGCAGTAAATATAACTTCCTGTACAACCACCAAAATGTTCTTAAAGAAACAAGGATATTGTAATATTCAGGGTTAAAATAAATCATACGGGGTTGGTCTATTATAAATGAAGAATCCGGGGAAATAAAACAGCTATTCGTATATGAGCATCATGCAAGCCGGTTAGAGCTTTTAATCAGAATCCTGTACTGGATTGCCATAGGCATAGTATTGGTGGTGTACAGATTCATAGCAGTGATATGCATGATTGTCCAGTGGTTTGTAATATTGATATTTGGAAGCAGAAACGAAGGATTAAGTAATTTCATCAAGGGGTACCTGGAATATGCGGTGTATGTCACACCTTATGTTTACTTTATGACCGATAGGCGTCCTGAAGTAATGCCAAAAACAGTAAAAATATATGAAAAAGAAGAGGTAAGTTAATTTGGTGAATGAGATATGAACCAGGATGAGAAATGTGAAACACCACCGCCCGGATTTGCGCTGAGAGTCTCTGTATCCATAGTTGTTTTATTTGGCGCGTTAATCTTGGCGATAATTTACGTTGCATTCTTCGCTTCGTCATTCAGCCTTTTTCAAAAAATTGCTGTTGTTTTGGTTACCTTGCTCGCGGTGATAGCGATTCTCGGAGTGGTGTGGGCTTCCTGGAGTATTAAGTACGGCAGGGAGTGGAAGGAAAAGGAACACTAACCCGGATAAGGTTCCGGAAAAACCAAACATGATGAGTGAATGGCATTTTTATAGTAAGTTCTAAAATGCCTGTATTTTGCACTTGAAAAATAATAATTCACTGCAGAATATTATAACAACCTCGTCGGCATCTATCTGGATTCTTCCAGCAACAACACCATCTATAACAACTTTTTCAACACGTCTGCGGTCTTTGCAGTGGCTACTACAAATGTGGGGGCAGCAAGTGCAACCAATGTAAGCCTTGTCCTGAGCATACCGAGCCCGATAACGGGTTAATGTATCAGACAAATGAAACTGTCCTGCGAATGGTTCTATCAAGGGTCCAGCAACAGGTTTGACAATTAACGCGAGCGCTCAACCCAACCTTTGCAGTGTTCCTGGCCCAACGCAGCCGATAGCCTTTGACCCTGCAAACAACAGAATAACGCTACAATTGAAAGTGGCAGCAGCAAAATAATCGGGGCGCAGTCAGTGACGGTATCCACGACGTAAAAAAATTCAAGAGAATGTTAATTAACTCCCACAGCACAGTCGGGTTTTAGATCACTGCCACTTTTCTCCCTTTTTCACAAGGAAATGGGGGTTCAAGTCTGCCTCTCGTACCCTATTATTTATTTTTTCACCTTTTCGATACCTTTCTTTCCAAATTTACCAAGGAGATTTCCGAGTATCCCCTTCGCAGTCAATAGATAAATTACTACTAATCCGATAACTGTTACAATTACTCCAATCAGAAGGTAATTTGTTGGCTGGTTCTTAACTTCCAGTATTCCTTTCTGCCCCAGGATTTCAATCGTATAATTGCCCACCAAGGCTTCTTTTCTTGTAAAATTAATCTCTTTTGTCTCGCCCGGGGCAAGAGAGACTGACCTGTTATCCACTGCGGTGCCGTTGGAAATAAGCTCTACAGGTAGTGTGTCTGCTTTCGTGCCTACATTAGTGATATTCGACCTGATTAAAGCCGGTTCGTTTACGAAAACCGTGCCGGGCGTAATATTGATATTGAGTGCCTGGTACTGGGAAAAAGGCGCCCTGATGTTAATATCTCTTACTGCAGTGATATAACCGCTCTTTGATGCTGATATAGTATGTGTGCCGCTTGTTTGTAGTGTGTAGTTCAAAACACCATTATTATCAGTTGTGCCGATAGTTGCATTATCGTATCCTACAGTTACTCCACTAACCGCTGTACCGTTGTAAGTAGCCCGTATGGTTATTGTCTCAAATTGATTAGCATTTGCTGGAGCATCTATACTCAGCCTGTACTCAATATATTGCAGCACTTCTATGCTGCTTGTCCCCTGCTGGTAGCCCAGCTTGGTTGCCGTTATGTTGTAAATGCCTTTTAGTGTTTTTGGCAGGGTATAGTTGACCATTCCATTCGTGTCTGTTTGCCCTGCATCCGCAGAATTAACCGCTACAGATACGCCGTCCAGAGGAGTACCGCCTGCTGTAACCCCTATATTAAGTACATCTCCAGCGGTTGCTTTAGTCGGAGCATTTATTACAAGCTGGTTTGCTAACATTTGCTGGGTCACATCCACGGCAAAATAAAACCGAAGAGCGTTATCTGTGGCTGAGGTATCACCTACTTTCAGGTTAATGTTGCCCATTAGTTGTTCAATTTTGCCATTATCTAAGCTGATAGCATTGGTATTGCTCATCTCGATATCCTGTCCGACATTTGTCACTTTCATATCGTTATATGTATCCCCGGTTTTAATCGTGGTCGGGTTCGATGATATCTGGAACACCCCTCTCAGGAACGCTGCCTGCACTTCCGTGCCAGAGAACACGCTGTCAAATCGTATCATAATTAGAGGGAGGTCTGATACAGCACCAACTCTCGATGGGGCATAAACATAGGTCTGTCCTGCGTTTAGAGGAGTTCCAGAATCTACTATGTTACCATCCTTTAACAGTTGGACAAGCATTGTCCGGGCACTCAGATCTATATCCACGGCTTTCAGGACATAGCCTTCTTGCAGGGTCAGGGTGCCTCCTACTGATACGGTGCGCTTGGTATCGTCATCCATAAGCACCTTATGAAGCTGTCCCTGGGCAATCGTGCTTTTTGCTACAACGTTTGTAGTCGGATTGGGGGGCGTGCTGTTGACAGTGTAGCCCGCAAAATACTTATCTGCCATAAAGCCGATAACCTGATAACTGCCGAAACCTGAGTAGCCAAAACCCACGTCTTCCGGGGTTGTGGTGTAGACGAGGTTTTGTGCGCTTATAGTACTTCCAGGCGTATTTCCAGTCAACGGTGCTGCAAGTCTCAGGCTTTCATTGCCTATTCCATCGTCAAGGTCGTAATAAAATCCTATACTTGTCTTTCCTACGTTCATTCCGAAGTTATAAGGAGTCCATGTATCAATTGGATTTGTATCATTTCCTCTATAGACAGTGCTCCTTACCTCAAAGGCTCCAGTTTGTTCAGTCGATAGGGCAAAGCGCAGGGTATCGTTGTCTGCCACGAGTATATCTATATTTCCCATAAGGTTTTCTGTATTACCTCTGGAGAGGCTTACGTCATTAGGATTGCTCATCTCGATTAAATTTTGCCCAACATTTGTCACTTTCATATCGTTGTATAAATCCCCGGTTTTAACCGAAGTTGGGCTTGATGATATCTGGAACACCCCTCTCAGGAACGCTGCCTGCACTTCCGTGCCAGAGAACACGCTGTCAAATCGTATCATAATTAGAGGGAGGTTTGATACAGAACCCACTTTCGATGGGGCATAAACATAGGTCTGTCCTGCATTTAGAGGAGTTCCTGAATCTACTATGTTCCCATCCTTTAACAGTTGGACAAGCATTGTCCTGGCGCTCAAATCTATATCCACTGCCTTCAGGACATAGCCTTCCTGCAGGGTCAGGGTGCCTCCAACTGATACGGTGCGCTTGGTGTCGTCGTCCATAAGCACCTTGTGAAGCTGTCCGTGGGAAAGAGCGCTAATTCCTGCAAAAGTGGTGCTTGGTTGTGCACCTGGAATAGTGGTATTGGAAGTGTATCCCGCGAAGTACTTATCAGCCATAAAGCCGATAACCTGATAACTGCCGAAACCTGTATAACCAAAATTTACTTCTTCCGGGGTCGTGTCATATAATATGTTGCCTGCTTTGACGGTTCTACTCGTGTAGTCAGTCATCTGCATCGTAATGCTTTCATTGCCAACGTCGCTGTTAATATCATAATAAAACCCTGAGAAGCTCATGGGGTTCCATGTGTATTTGAGAGAGAACAGGTCTGGTCTGCCGCCGTCCCAGATGCGGTTGCCCGCAGCATAGGTCTTGGGGTGGACTGTCCAGTTCCAGGACTCGGTGTCGCTGCCGTTTGCGTTGGATGCTGTTACCGAGACTGTATAGTTTCCAGGAGATGAAAGCATATATACAAACGTTACATCAGTATTTGCTGCGGTTGAATTTGATTGATTAGAAGACCCGATTGTCCAGGTAATGTTTGCATCCTGGCTTACCCTTATATCGAAGGTCTGTGTTGACGTTCCAGTTGTCGATACAGGGTCAGCGGGGCTTACTTTTGTTATTACCGGCTTTTGATGAACAGCGGCCACAAAAGGAGATAGACTTGAAACCTGACCGATTACCATATCATTAGCCGTATCAACAGAAGTCGTTACGTTATCCCATTGACCGGACTCATTCCAGTGATACAACCGTATATCGGATTCGGAATAACCCGGTGGCAATCTTGTTGTATCATATTTTACGCTCACAGTAACCGATGCAGTGTAAGTGGCCGTAGTGGAAATATTGACATAATTTCCTACAGCTGTATAGTCTGAAGAAGGAAGAGTGGGAACCGATGCACCTATGTTTTCAACTGTGTTCCCTGCCGTTATTACGCTTGCGAATGAGACTGAAGATTGTGATAATGTTACATTAATCGGGCTTGGGGGGCTTGCCGGTGTATTTGGTAAAGTTGAACCAGTGAGGTTAATCCAGGTGGAATTAATGTTACCAGCAGTATCTACAGTTTGAGTTGAAATGTTATGATCCCCATAAATTAGGTTGGTGGCATTATAAGAGAAATCGGGTTTGTAGACGTATTGTTTAAAGAGGCCGTCTATATATACCATAACTTTTGAAAAATCAGCGTCCGTAGGATTAGTCCATGTCCAGTATATCCAATTTGTACCGTTATTCTGCATCGCAAGGTTTGTTACACTTGCAGGCGGTGTGGTATCCGTGGCAATCACTGCGATTAAAAAAGTGTTCCCGCTTGTATAATCAGTCATGGCTGCCGTCGCAGTTATTGTGCCTGCGGCGGTGGCGTTGATGCTGATGGTTGCAATACCACTGGTATCGGTTGTACTGCTTCCAATTGTTACTCCGCTCAGGCTCAGGGTAACTGTTGCACCGCTAACTGCTGCTCCCGCACTGGTGGTCACGGTAAAGTTCACGTCAGTTGGTGTGTTCACTGTCACATTGGTCTGGTTTGCGGATATGTTCAATTGGGGCTGAACCGCCAATATATCTATGCTTCCGCTTGTATAATCAGTCATGGTTGCCGTCGCAGTTATTGTGCCTGCGGCGGTGGCGTTGACGCTAATGGTTGCAATGCCACTGGTATCGGTTGTTCCGCTTCCAATCGTTACTCCGCTCTGGCTCAAGGTAACTGTGGCACCACTGACTGCTGCTCCCCCGCTTTTCACGGTGAAGTTCACATTAGTTGGTGTGTTCACTGATACGTTGGTCGGGTTTGCATCTAAAACCAGCGCAGGCCCTTGTAAAGCGCTGAAAGTAACAGTCGTACTGCGTTGTAGTGTCGAATTGAAGAAAGCAGTTATTGTTACAGTTCCTGCCGTTGCTGTGGTAAAGGTTGTGCCTGCTATGCCATTTGTGATTGTGGTAGAATTAAATGTGGAACTATTGGCACGAAACTCCATAGTACCATTATCTAAGGATGTTGAATTGGAACCATTATCCATGACAGTGGAAGTAATGATTATTGTTTGATTCACCTGGGGCGTCGTATTGCTCGCTGTCACTTCAATGGTCGGCGCAGCAAAGGCAATAGTACTCAGCGCCGCCATTCCAACCAAAACAGCACTCAACATCAATACTACAAAAGCGATACCTTTAATAGTTATTTTCTTCACCATGTTTTTCCCCTCAAATCATATTTCAATTTTTTCATCATCGACCCATCAACTATGCTGCAAAAAAACCAGCATAATCGACCGCATGTCATAAGAAGTCATTATATAAATAATTTCTGTGACAAAAGTCAACTTCCACAAGTTTATATGAACCTGGACTACAATTTCTGGAATTCCATGAGCGCCGCCATGACTTTCTCATAATTTGCGCCTTTGCGTATGATTTTGCGGTTTACAATATCGACAACGGTTGAAGGCTCGCCCTTACACTCGCCGCCGTCAATGATATAATCCGCGCTTATCCTGATCTCGCCAACCTTAGCAGGCGGCGCCTCTCCCGAAATATTGGCGCTCGTCGAAGTGATAGGCACGCCCGCAAGCTCGATGAGCTTAATCGTGGTCTCATGGTCAGGGTAGCGTATTCCCACGAGTCCCGAACCTGAAGCCAGCATATCGGGAACTTTCTCTTTTTTCTTCAATAAAACAGTTACAGGCCCGGGCAAAAGGGTCTCAACAAAATGTCTTTCTTTTTCACTCATTACCACAAGGTCGTCCATCATCTTAAAACCCGAAACAGCCACAGAAACCGGTTTGTCAATGTCCCTTTTTTTGACAGCAAACACTTTTTTCAGCGCATCTTCCGAAAAGATATTGGCGCCGATACCATATACAGTCTCAGTAGGATAGATGACGATACCGTTTTTTTTAATAATCTCCGCTGCTTTCCTGAGATCCGTCCCTATACAGTCATTATAACGTGGCATGTCAATGGTATTCATTGAAAAACCACAGAGAGCACAGAGGACGCAGAGTTCTTAATTGATCCCATATTTCACTTATCAAATTCTCTGTGCTCTCCGTGTACTCTGTGGTTTATAATTCCCTGTACATTAAAAATGAAACAAAATCTGCGTAATCCAAAAAATTATATCGGAACAATTGCCAGGGACCCGACGGGGCAGTTACGGGTGCATATCCCGCAGGCAATGCACGTCAGGTTATCTATAACCGCAGCGCCATTGGTCACTGAAATCGCAAGTTTTGCGGTATTTACATCAAAATCTTCCGCTTTTGCTAATTTCGTATTCGTGGGGCAAACCGTTACGCATATTCCGCATCCGTTGCAATTCTGAGATTGCACAAGTTTCTTATCTTTTGCCATGATGTTTGATACAGCCTCGGACGATATGAATATTTCGCTTAATACTGGGGTTCAAGGCCCTCAAGTTTTTGTTTTATCCCCCTGTTTTGTTCGGCTACCTTTTCTTTCCTCTCTTTTTCTTTCATGACTGCGTCAATACCGATATTAAACAATTTATTCAGTTCAGAAGAGGCCCCGATTGATAAAACGGTAAGCACCCTTGGCATTTCACCATTGCGCAAAAGGACTCCCTTGAATATCTGCCCTATCTCACCTGAAAGTTTCTCAACTTCTGTTGTAATATCATTTATGTTGAGATACTTTTTATCCCCTTCTATTATTATCATTGCCCTGTTCGCTTCCTTATACGGGTCAAGCTCAAAAAGAAGACCTGCATGCGAAAGGCTGTGTTTTATGACCGCCTTTACTGAAACGTTCTTGTCGCCTTCCCCGAAGCCCATTGTCGCAAGCTTGGAACCCGCTGACATGACAGTTTTGAAATCGCCAAGGTCGGTGACCATCATCATCTCGCTGTCAAGCGACTTTAAAAGGAACAGGAACCGCTGCGCAACCGTCCTGTTTATCCCGTCGTAAGCGGTTTTTATATCCTTGCCAAGATGCTTCAGGAACTGGTTATCAACGATAATATTGCCATCCGAACTTCCCGCTATTATCTCTTTTAAGCAAAAAATCGAATTCTGGAGATATATCGAACCTTCTTCCCTGAAGGGGAGCACTATAATCCCGTAAACGCTGAATTTATATCGCTCTTTCATCGCTTCGATTAAGAGGGGCGTAAATGATGACCCGGTGCCGCCGGACGATGAAGCTATGACAAATGCGACATCAAAATCCCCGCGTTCCTCTATAGACCGCAGCAGCAGTTCCTTATTATCTTCAAAACATTGTTTTCCGATGTTCCTGTTCGCCCCGACCCCATGAAGATAGGGCACATGTATCCTGTCTTTTGCTTTGGTAAATCTCAATTCTTTCAGGTCATTCATCGCTGTATTTATTGCAAGGGTTTCAACGTGGCTCGGGAACTTCTGCGTACCATAATATTTTGAAAGAATGCTTCCGCCGAATGCTTCTTTGTTTATTGCGTCAAGAATCCTGTTGCCGCACTGCCCGACTCCGATAATAAGCACATTCAGCATATGACCTCTAATACGAATATTCCCTATGTCTTTTAATTGTAAATAATACTATTCCTAATATGAAAATCATTACAGGCAATAAAAAGTACAGATAATTGCCTTCTTTTTCTGTTACGGTGATTGTTTCGGAATCAGAAGGCGCACCAACCTCATTGTCGTTGTAAATCGTTCTTAAATGTATAGTATAATTACCAGATTCTTTCGATTTTAATGTTACCCTGTATTCTTTTGCATCGAGCGGGTCTATGCTGTCATAAACCTGCCTTAAATCCCCTTCAATGACTTCCATGCCTAATTGAGGTGTTCCTTCTACAAGCACAGATTTGGCTGGAGCTTTACCTGTATTGGTGATTTTTACAGTTGCTTTAATCGGTTCATCTGTATAGACATTTTTTTTGTCTATGCTAATAACTGTGGTCAGGTTTGATTTTTCCTGCGTGGCTGCGGCAACTGTTATTGTTAATGAGTTTGATTTGCTCGTTTTCGAACCATATTTTACGATCGCAGGTTCGATGGTGAATGTTCCTGAATCCACAGCCTTCAATCCATAGTTAAGTTCCTCGCTATTTCCCGCTGCAAGTTCAGCATTTATTTCCGGCGGGAACGTTGAATACGGAGCATTGGAAAAACCACTCGGGAGCGGTTCAATTAAAGTCACATTATATGCGGTTGCATTTCCATTATTTTCAACTTGGATTTTAAATGTTACAATATCCCCTACATTTATATTCGTTTTATCTACCGATTTCGTTAAAACTATATTAGGAATCCCGGCCGAGGCCACCGGTTTCTGGTATTTTTTAGGTGCCCCCCATCCTGCCGGGAACTCTATTGTGACCATGGCTGAAGTTTCAGTAATAAACGAAGCGCCAAGCTTGATTTGATTAAATGTGATAGGAGCTTCGCTGTCGTATAAATTCCGGACTGCTGACTTGTCATTATTTGTCATATTGACTTTAACATAAACCGGACTGGCAAATTCGATAACTTCTATAATATAAGAACCATTTTCAAAATTTAAACCTGTATTGTTTTGCATTGAAAAATTGAATGTTTGTGTCGATGCACCGGCAGATGTTGAAACCATTAATGAAATTAATAATAAAAAAGCGAGTTTTCTTACCAAATGGTCTCCTTTTTCCAACTTATAAGTCATCAACAAAGGAGTGTATTAACATACGATTATATATAAGCCTTATGAACAAAATTCACATTTCTATCCTCGAAAGGACGCCGTGGAGCTTGTGGGGCGGGAGTTTATAAAACTGGACAAATGGGGGTGTAAGTTTCTTGATGGTTGAATAAATCTTCCAGATGATATTTTCAGTCACTATGTCTTCAAGACCATAGAATATCGTCTTTTCATCTATTCCTGATTCCTTCAATATCTTCTCGACATCAATCACTTCCATGTACCCCATCCTTATCTCAAAAATCCGCAAGCCCTCTGCAAGCGTCTCCTTAAAAGAACTGGCAACCCCGAAGGGGTTGTCTAATTTAATCATGGAAACAATTATGTTATCCTCATACACGATGTTATTTTCAAACATCGTATTAGCGATATATGGAGGAATCCTTGTTATATCTCTCGCAAAGAAAAGCGCTGTTCCCTTGATTTTATTTATACTTGAATATAATCTGTTATATTTCCCAAGGAAGACCTCTAAACCCAGGGGTTTAAGGGCGCTATAAAGTTTTTTCTGCCCGGATGTGTAAATCATAATTATGCTGAATGGAATAAGTGCCAAAATGATCGACCAGAAGCCTCCGTAGCGTATTTCTAATTTGTGAAGGCTTGACAGGAGGAATACAATATCAACAAATGTCACAAACATAGCGATGGTGAAGTGGGACATTTTATTTTTCAAATAAAAAATCCATGTCATCATCATACCTGTGATAGCCATGGTTCCTGTAACCGCAAGACCGTATGCCGCAGCTAAACGATGTGATTCCTTGAAATCAAACATAATAAATAAAACAAAAATAAGTAAAACCCAGTTAGCAGTGCCAATGTATATTTGCGAACTTAGTTTAGCCGATGTATAATCCACCTTTAGCATGGGCAGAACACGGGTTGTAATTCCCTGATACACTATGGAGAACATACCGCTTATCATTGCCTGGGAGGCTATAATTGTGGCAAGGATACTGAGAACGAGAAATGGTATATAAAGAATCTGAGCCTGCTGGAATATCATCTCAAAAAGCACATTTTTTGCATCAGGATGCTGGATGATAAAGGCGCCCTGCCCGAGATAATTCAGTAAAAGAGCAAAAAATACACAATACCAACCTTTGATGATAGGGAGCTTTCCAAGCTGTCCCATGTCGGCATATAACGCCTCGCCACCTGTAGCGCAGAGTATAACCTGGGAAAGTACAAAGAAGCCTGCGATACCATTCTCCATAAGGAATTTAAAAGCATAGTAAGGATTTATTGCATTGAATACTGCAGGAACATTGAGAATCGAAACAAAACCGGATGCCGCTATTGATAAAAACCACAATGCCATTACAGGACCGAATGCCCAGGCAACTTTTTCTGTGCCTTTTTTCTGGATTGAAAACAGGGCTATTGCGATTATAGCCGCAATGATAACAAGCATTTCCGGTGAGGTTCCCTCAAACCCCGGAATAAGTACTATACCCTCGACTGCGCTGAGTATGCTTATAGCGGGAGTGATGACGCCATCGCCGAAAAGGAGGGAGATGCCGATGAAGGAAAGCAGGATGACAAAAGAGATTTTTCTTCCTGACTTTAACATCGGGATAAGTATTTCTCGCAGGACAATGGTACCTCCTTCACCCTTCTGGCCGAGGCTCATGGCAAGCCATGCGTATTCGATGGTTACAACAATAATAAGCGTCCATATGATGAGTGAGAGAATACCCAGGACATTGGCTAATGTATGCTCTGTAAGGAGAAAAATAACTGTGAGGGTGTATATCGGGCTTGTTCCTATATCCCCGAAAACTAGACCGAGGGATTTTATTATACCATTGAGGTTTTCTCTGTTAAGCATAAATCATTTCCAGCTTATCGGCATGGCTAAATCTCCTCTCTGAAGATTCTCTTAATAGTTTTAAGGGTTTCTGATTGGTCAGCCCTTGCAGCTTTAGTAAAGTGGCAGTAAATCAACTACTCCACAAACGGCTTACCCGACTTTAATATCACATCAGCAACTTCGGGGCGCATCAGGTCTGCTGTTGGCCGTTTCCCTGCTTCTATCATCTGCCTCATTTTCGTGCCGCTAAAATCAATCCTGTCGTTATGCGGGCATACCTTGTCGTTGGTTATCCCACCGCATTTGTTGCAGTAAAAAAACGACATGAAAAACATAGGCTCTATACCGATATCCGGGAACTCCTTGAAAATTTCCTGCGCTGCAAACGGATGGTAATAGTTGCCTACGCCAGCGTGGTCTCGTCCTATAATGAAATGCGTGCATCCGTAGTTCTTCCGCACGATTGCGTGGAATATCGCCTCACGCGGACCTGCATAGCGCATTTCGGTCTGGAAAATGCCAAGAACGACCCTGTCCTTGGGATAATAATTATCGATAAGCACTTCGTAGCTTTCAAGAATGACATCGTCCCTGAAGTCGCCTT
Organism: uncultured archaeon; assembly: GCA_902386255.1. Lineage (GTDB taxonomy): Archaea > Halobacteriota > Methanosarcinia > Methanosarcinales > Methanoperedenaceae > Methanoperedens. The sequence continues at coordinate 4,516 of CABMII010000020.1, read as the reverse complement.
TCTTTTTCTTGCCTATGACAGGGTTAATGAAAAGCCCGTCCACCATCGTGAGCGCGGATTTCTGGAGGTATTCATGACCCAGGTGCGCGACGTTGCGGGTCTGGAACCCCACGATCTTTTCCCAGCCTTTTTCCTTGAAGAGATTTCTTGTCTCAGCTGGTTTCATCGCATATTTGAAATAAGGAGTTTCAGATTCGTTTACCAGACTGATTTTCCCGCCAAGCAGCGTATCCTTCATGGCGAAAGTTTTTGCAACGCCCGGATGCGCGGCATCATTTGTCCCGAACACCTGTTCTGCATAAGCTCTTTTATCATAGCTGAATATTTCATCAACCTGCATCACAGCAACAATGTGGTCCCTATTCTTCAGGAGAATGTCGTCTCCTTCTTTTATGTCGCTGTTGTCGGTATCAAGCACGATGGGGAGAGTCCATGGAAGACCATTTGAAAGGCGCTTGTTGTAGAGGATGCTCTCGTAATCCTCGCGGCAGTTGAAACCTTCAAGCGGGCTGAATAAGCCTGATGCGATGTTCTCCACATCCTTCATGAGGTCAACGCTGATGGGGGCGCTCTGATATTCAGATGCCTGCTCGATGATCTTTTTCCGTTTTTGTTCTGTTAATGTCCTGTTGATTAACTTTCCGCCGTGAGGTTTTATTTGAGTCATTGTAAATCCCGCTTAAAAACTAATAAAAAAATAGATTATCTCTTAACATTCCCTGCATGCAGTCCGCATTCCTTCTTTGTCGCATCTTCCCACCACCAGCGCCCTTCACGCTCATGCTGTCCGGGCAGCACAGGTTTCGTACACGGCTCGCATCCTATGCTGACAAACCCCTTTTCATGGAGCTTGTTGTAAGGAACATTGTTCTCCCGAATATAATCCCATACCTGTTTTGATGTCCAGTTTGCAATCGGGTTGAACTTAATCAGCTTGCCAGTCCCGAATGTCGGGTCTTTCTGGATGACTGGGACGTTCGCCCTCGTTCCCGGGCTCTGGTCTTTGCGCTGACCGGTTATCCAGGCGTCCACGGTGTTGAGGGCGCGCTTGAGGGGGTCAACCTTTCGAACATCGCAGCATTCTTTGTGGCCGTCCTTGTAGAACGAGAATAATCCTTTTTCCTTCACGAGCTTTTCAGTCGCATCCCGGTTTGCAAAGAACACTTCGATATTGATATTGTAGGTCTTCCTGACCTCTTCAATGAACTGGTATGTTTCGGGATGCAGGCGCCCGGTATCGAGTGTAAAAACCCTGAAGTTCTTACCGGTCTTTTTTGCCATGTCTATCAATACAACATCCTCTGCGCCGCTGAATGAGATTGCTATATTCTTGAAAATCCCAAGCGCTAATTCCAGGATTTCCTGCGGTGATTTATTTTCATATTCTCTTGCCAAATGTTCAATATCAAGTTGTTCTGACATTTATTATCCTTATCCTAATACCTGTTCCTTGAATTTTTCAAATCCAACGCGGTCAAGGCAGTCCCCGAACCTCTCGCCGATGTTGGTGTTTTTCTTTGACCAGTCGATTATTTTCCTGAAAATAGCGACAGCTTCCTCTGCGGATTTTGCTTCGGTCAGTTCCATTCCGAGCTTCGGGTGTTTTCCGATTTTCCCGCCCACAAAGAGCTTATAGCCTTTCCATTCCTCGGAAATCAGGTCAGACGGGCATGTTCCCACACAGGCGCCGCACAGGTTGCATTTGTCCCATATGATTTTTGCTTTATCGTCCTCCACGACGATGGCTTTTTCGGGGCACATGAACGTGCACGTCCCGCATCCGGTGCAATCCTCTGTATAAATGGCAGGTTTGAGTATTCCCATCACGCCGAGGTCATTCTCCTGCGGCTTGGCGCATGCGTTGGGGCATCCTGTTACCGCGAATTTTATTTTCACGGGCATGTCCTCCCCGAAGAATTCCTTATCCAGTATTCCCGCAAGGCCGTAGGTATCTATGATGCCATAATTGCACTCAAGGTTCCCGGGGCATGAAATGATATTGCGTACACGCGGTCCGCATGAGCCCGGGGGAGTGCCATTATCTTCAAGCTCTTTTGTGATAGCATCGAGGTTATGGATATCCACGTTGGGGATTTGCAGCCCCTGCCTCGTGGTGATATGAACGTAGTTTGCGCCGTATTTTTTTGCAATTTCGCTGACTCCAGCAAGCTGCTCACAGGTCACGTTGCCGCATGGCATGCGCAGCCTGACCACGAAAAGGTCTTTCTGCTTCTGCTTCATGTAGCCGGATTTTTTAAGGGATGCTACGTCAAGTTTTTCAAGGGTCATGATGCTTCCTGATATTTCTGAATGATATTTAAATTGTGGGTTGAGCTTTTACTTGTTGAGGTTTAAATATACCTGATGGATGCGGCAAGATTTGTTACAAATTAATGAAAAACTTAACCATTTAAACTATCTTTGCCGCTTTGGTATAAAAAAATCAACAACTAACTCGTACGAACTGAAAACTTTAGGAAAGTTTTATCAAAAACCGTTGCGCCGCTTTACTTCGCAGACACGTATGCCCACAGGCATACGTGGACACCGCATAAAGCGAGGTGTCGCTTTACGAACTCACGCCGCCGGAGTTCGTACGAGTTCGTATTAGTTCGCTGTTAATTTTCATTTTTGTTCTGCCGGAATTTGCGGAGAATAAAATTACACACCGCAAAGGCGCCAAGAGCGCAAAGTGTTCACAAGAATATATTTGGAAGAAGATTTCAACAATAGATAGCATATTATTTATCAGATTATTACCATATTCTAAAATGGTGTAATTATGGAAAATCAAATTCTCTGGCTTAACCGGAAAGAAGTGGAATCGCTCCTTGATATGAATGGAGCGCTCAAAGTAGTGGAAGAAGCGTTCAGGCAGCATGGTCTTAAAAAAGTCCAAATGCCGCCCAAATTATATCTCTATTTCAAAAAGCACAACGGGGACCTGCGGACGATGCCTGCGTATCTTGAAGAGCAGGACATTACAGGTGTCAAGATAGTGAACGTCCATCCTGATAATCTAAAAAGAGGATTGCCGACTGTGATGGCTCTTGTAATCCTGAACTCCACAGAGACGGGCGCGCCGATTGCGGTAATGGACGGCACGTATCTCACGGATATGAGAACAGGCGCAGCAGGCGGGGTTGCTGTGAAATACCTGGCGCGGAAGAATGCGAAAACAGTGGGCTTCGTGGGTACAGGGAACCAGGCGAGGACGCAGCTTCTGGGAATAAATGAAGTGATGGATATAGATGAAATAAAAGCCACGAGCGCATCCGAGAAAAGTACTCTTGCGTTTAAGGACGATATGGAAATAATAACAGAATGTGAAATTACAGCTAAAAAAACCATTAAAGAAGTTTGCGATTGTGATATTCTCGTAACTACAACTCCTTCAAGGGAACCAATTGTAATGAACGAGTGGATAGCGGAAGGGACTCATATCAATGCAATTGGGGCGGATGCGGCTGGCAAGGAAGAGCTTGACCCGAAGATATTGAAGCGCGCCAGAGTTGTTGTGGATGACATCCCGCAGGCATCGCATTCGGGTGAGGTTAATGTGCCGCTGTCAAAAAAGCTGATTAGCGAGAAGGATATTTGCTGCGAAATCGGAGAGGTTGTCGCAGGCAAGAAAAAAGGAAGAACGAAGGATTCGGATATTACGGTTTTTGATTCGACAGGGCTAGCGATTCAGGATGTGGCTACTGCGAATATGGTGTATCGGAAGGCGCTGGAAGCAGGGATGGGGATAAAGTTGCAGCAGTTTTAATTCTCACCTGGATTATCTGTCCCCAACCAAAAAAGGAGCGAGGCTGTAAAAAAGTTTGGTAGCGGTGCAAAAGGCACACGGATGACACGGATTGGACGGATTTTCACAGATTTTTCGTTATCCGCGGGCATCCGTGTAATCTGTGAAATCCGTGTTCTATCTCGGTTCATTGTACTCTTCAAACTACAAGACAACTTCAACATCAAAAAATTTTACACCACCAAAGGAACGAAATCCATAAGATCAAAAACAATGTAACCCATTCCTTTCAGTTTTTCTTTATCATCAATATTCTTTGCGATAATGCCAAATCTTTCTGTGCGCCTGACATTATACCATTTCACCAACGTCGCTTTACGTTTTAATTCAGCCAAAATTATCTCTGCATCTTCGGCATTCAATGAACTCCATTTACATTCGAAAAATGATATTTCTTTTTTCTCTTTGTTCAAGGTAATTATGTCTATTTCCTCAGTTTTATGCCACCATCTGCCAATATCCATAAATTCAAAATGGAGCGAACCTTTTCGATTCATTTCTATCAAAAATTCGGATGCCTGTTTTTCAAATGCCTTCCCGAAATATGAATTAATGTCCTTCATGATTAATTCAAAAGCCAGCTCGGGATTGATTTCCAGCAAACGTGAATTCCTGTAGATGAACCTGAACCAGAAATTAAAAAAATTATCCAGAAGGAAATATCTGGTGTCCCTGGCTCGGCTCATTATCACAGGTTTTTCCCGGATT
>CABMII010000019.1 GCA_902386255.1 uncultured archaeon | reverse complement strand
GTTTGTACAAACCTCCATATCAAATCAGTGGAGATGAGAACGGATTCCGACCCCGATGTCAGCCCTTATATTTTCGATAAGGACATCGAGTGGAAGTATGTTCCCATACCGGTTGAGATAAAAGGATTAAAACAGTTGATGGATAAAGTCCTTTCAGACAGGTTAAGCAAATTGCGTGAGCTCGGTTTTATTTCAAATTACCAGACAAGGTTATCAAAACGTGAAATGCTTGATTTGCAGGCGCGGCTCCAGTCGCAGCTTCGTTCTTTCCCTGACCAGAAAGTTTACCAGGGAACTTCGCTCCTTGCTGAAGTCTTCAAAGTAAGTCATGCCATTGAGCTTTCGGAAACACAGGGCGCATCTGCATTATCGAAATATTTTGAGCGGCTTGAGAACGAGGCGAGGTCAAAAAGCGGGAGCAAAGCCGCAAAGCGCCTGATGGATGACCTGAGCATGCGCCAGGCTGTTCATCATCTCGGGGGCTGCGACGGGAACAATCCGAAACTCAATATGGTAAAGGAACTCGTTGCAAAACAGGTGCTTGAGAATCCGCAATCACGGGTTATCGTTTTCACAAACTACAGGGATACGGCTGAACTAGTCGCCAGTTCCCTTAAGGAAGTTCCGGGAATAAAACCAGTCAGGTTCGTGGGGCAGGCGAGCAGGTACAAGGATACGGGTCTTACCCAGAAACAGCAGGTAGAAATTATTCAGAAATTCAAGGATGGGGAGTACAATACGCTAGTGGCTACATCGGTGGCTGAGGAAGGGCTGGATATACCTTCAACCGACCTCGTAGTTTTTTTTGAGCCTGTTCCTTCTGAGATACGAAGCATCCAGCGAAAAGGAAGGACAGGGAGAAAACATGCCGGGCGCGTCGTGGTCCTGATGGCGAAAGGGTCAAAGGACGAGGCGTATCACTGGAGCAGCAATCGCAAGGAGAAAAACATGTTCCGGACAATGAAAAATCTGGAACTGGAACCGGAAGCTCATGCCGCTGAGAAACTTCCTGTTGGGGAAGGGAACCTCCCGGATGCGGCAGGCGGGCAAACAAAACTCGTGGATTTCCCGGCGCAGAAAACGCAGGAATCAAAACCCAGCGCCGTTGTTAAGGTCATGGTTGACCAGAGAGAAATCCGCTCCCATGTTGTTCACACCCTTGAAAAACTGGGAACGGATGTAACATTAACTACGCTTGAAGTCGGGGATTATGTGGTGAGCGACAGGGTCGGTATCGAGAGAAAGACCGCAGAGGATTTCCTGAGCACGCTGCTTGATGGCAGGGATTTGTTCGGGCAGGTATCAGACCTTAAACGCGCCTATGACCGTCCTTTAATGATTATCGAAGGCGAGGGGATATATACGGCAAGGCAGGTGCATCCCAATGTAATACGCGGGGTGCTTGCCGCCATTACCATTGATTTCGGGATTCCCATCATTTTCAGCAGGGATGAAGAGGATACTGCGGCGCTGATTAGCGTTATAGCAAAGAGAGAGCAGGTGGACTCAAAACGGGAAGTTAACCCGCACGGCAAAAAAACAGCTTCCACTCTTCCGGAACAGCAGGAATATCTTGTATCAGCTATCTCCGAGATAGGGCCGGTTGTGGCGAGGAACCTGCTTAGGCATTTTGGCAGCGTGGAACGGATTATGGCAGCATCGCGCGAAGAGCTTATGAAAGTCGAGCTTGTGGGGCCAAAGACTGCTGACAGGATAAGGGAAGTGGTGAGCGGGGAGTATAAGGGCTAAAGGTCAGCAATCTTTTTATCTTATCACGCTGTTATTGTGCCACCCGAAGGGATAGTAGGGTAGCCTGGTCCATCCTTGAGCGTTTGGGACGCTTAGACCGCGGTTCAAATCCGCGCTATCCCATTTTGGTTCTTCACTCTTGCGGTTTTTTATTTTGCCTAGGTGAATGAATTCAGGTAAGGATAATCGACCACAGTGCACACGGAGAGCACAGAGAGTTGTGCTTTTTCTCTGTGTCCTCTGTGCCCTCTGTGGTTTTTCAAACCAAAAAATTTCTTCCATGCAAACTTTCTTATGGCAAGCAAATCAATAACTATTCTGGAGTTGGAAATTTGATAATCAAGAATCACGAAAGAATACATGCCGACGAAGAAAACCTGTGCAAAAAGTGCATCAGCGAACTGGAAGACCTTTACAGCTACCTTGAGCTGTCACCAGAAGAACTTGACCTGCTGGATATGCCAAGGCGTTCGTTCACAGTTCATTTTCCAGTGCAGTTGGATTCAGGGGAAACAAAAATGTTTCTGGGATACAGGGTGCAATATAACGATGCAAGAGGTCCTGCCAAGGGCGGAATAAGGTTCCATCCTGAATTGACACTTGACGATGTCAGGGACCTGGCATTCCTGATGACGCTCAAATGTGCCGTGGTAAACATACCTTTTGGAGGCTCAAAGGGCGGCGTAGTGGTCAATCCAAAGGAACTGAGCAGGCATGAGCTTGAACGGCTGACCCGAAGTTACATCCGTGCAATCTCGGATTACATAGGACCGGGCAAGGATATCCCGGCGCCTGATGTTTATACGGATGAGAAGATCATGGCCTGGATACTGGATGAATATGAGCGGATAAAAGGCGAACACATGCCTGCTGTGGTGACAGGAAAACCGCTTGAACTCGGCGGCAGCAAAGGGCGCAGCTATTCCACATCGCTTGGCGGGATACTTGTTCTTGAAGAAGCCCTGAAGAAAAAAGGTATCAGGAAAACGGATGTCGATATTGCAATCCAGGGATTCGGTAACGTTGGTGAAAATGCCGCTCGGATACTTCATGAGAGAGGATATAAGGTCATAGCGGTGAGCGACTCAAAAGGCGGTATCATTGCAGAAGGCGGTCTTGATATACCGGCTGTGATGAAGCATAAAGAGCAATCGGGAAGCGTCGTTGATTTTGCCGGGAGTAAAAACATAACCAATGAGGAGTTGCTTACCAGCGAGTGCGATATCCTGGTTCCTGCTGCGCTTTCCGAACAGCTCAATGAAGGAAATGCAAAAGACGTGAAAGCAAATATAGTCCTGGAACTCGCCAATGCGCCGACAACGATAGAGGCAGATAAGGTCTTTTCGGATAAAAAAATAATGCTCATACCCGATATACTCGCCAATGCGGGCGGCGTGGTCGTGAGTTATTTTGAATGGAGCCAGAACCTGAATAACGATTACTGGGAGGAGGATAAAGTCCTTGAAAAGCTAAAAAATATCATGGTGACTTCATTCAACGACGTACACGCTTTGTGCAAGGAAGAGAATTGCAGCATGAGGACGGCGGCGTACCAGCTTGCAGTCAAAAGAATACTTTATGCCGAAAGGCTGCGCGGGAACCTATAATCGTGCTTTTGCACTCGCCATGATAAAATCGCGGACAAGCTTTGCGCCAAGAAGGGCGGTGTTGCCTGAATCATAAGCCGGCGCAATTTCGATGAGGTCAAATCCCACAATATCAGGCGCAAGGCAGGAGATTACAGCCCTAACATCCCGCGGCGTTATCCCGTATGGTTCAGGCGTCCCGAGCGCCGGGGCGTATGCGGGGTCTATCGCGTCCATGTCTATGGAAAGATAAACCGGGCCCCTGATATAATTCCGGACGCCGGAGACTATCTTCTCGATGCCTTCCGCGGCTACGTCTTCAGCAGAAAACATTTTAATTCCCTTCTCCCGGACATATTCGTACTCTTCGCGCGTCCCGCTCCTTATTCCTATTGAAGCGTACTTCCGGGTCACCTCTTCTAAGATATGCCTTGAGATGCATGCATGGCTGTTTCGTTCTTCGTGGAATTCTTCCCTCAAATCCATGTGCGCATCAAGAACAACGAATCCCAGGTCGGGATATTTATTCTGGCATGCCTTTACGAACGGGTACGAAAGTGAATGTTCCCCGCCAAGCATTATAGGGATTTTTCCGTCCTTGACATAATTCCCTGCATGAACTGAGATCATTTCAAGCGTGGAATCGATATCCTTCGCTACTTCAAGGTCGCCCGCATCATGGATATCCACATCCACAAGGTCAACATCAAAAAAGCTGCTGTAGGTCTCGAAATTATATGAGGCGGCTCTCATTTCCTGCGGCGCGAGGCTGCTCCCCTTCCTGAAACTTGAGGTGCCGTCAAAGGGCACGCCGCAAATTACATATCTAGCTTTTTTATAGTCCGAGTTTGCATCAGCAAAAGTAGTCTTCTGCATTACGTACGCATGTCAATTTTCATTTTCCCCATCGAATTCAGATAAGAAATATCTTTTCCTGCCTCTATTTTGCCTTGCAGGTCTTCAGGTATTTTTAGTTCGAGGGTGGAATAATCGGCGTTATCCATTATCTGGACAACATCGCCCTTTACTGATAATACCTGCCCGTTTTTCCTTTCTACAAGCGGAACGTATATCTTATCAGTCACAGGCGCTACGATTGAGCGTTTGGAGTTATCGAATATGCCGATAGCGTCAATCCTGGCTTTTGCCGAGCCGTGTTTTCCGGTTTTTGCATGAGAAATACTTTTGATAACACAGGGTTCTTCGTCTATCAGGACATACTTTCCTTCTTTTAATGTTCGTACTTCAACTTGTTCCTTCATTGCGATTCTCCTCGCTCTATGATAGCTTGTTATATTATAAATATGTCGATTATGCCTCAACCATGAGAACTTCCCCTATATAGAGTCTCAAAAAACATCTACCCGTTCATAAGAAAAGCCTTTTATTTGTAATGTAACACCAGTATCCCTGTCTCCAGGTAGTGTCTTTACTAAAGCCCATAGTCGTGGGAGTACAGACTTCCGTTCAGTACTTCCGAATACCCTGACTTCCGAACAAAAGATCATATTCAGCCATAGACTCCATAAATCAACCGTAAAATATAATTATGATATTATCCCATCTAAAAATATAGAGGGGATAATAAAATG
>CABMII010000018.1 GCA_902386255.1 uncultured archaeon | reverse complement strand
GACGGCGGAAATTTTTGGCAAACTTCAGCTTGGAACATTCATTCCCAACTGAATAAAGATTTTGTTAGACCCACAGTTTACTTAGCGCTGCTATTTGATTTTGATGATTTCTTATAAACTCCGGTCTGAAAAAAGAAAAGAGACTTGAAGATTTGGTCTATAATAGACCCAATCCGTCAAGTTCCACTACAATCTTCTCAACTGCAGCTTCTGCATCCTCAGGTTTCTTCCCGCCGGTTACCACGAGTTTTCCCGAACCGAATAACAGCATTACCACTTTCGGGTTGGATAAACGGTAAACAAGACCCGGAAACTGCTCGGGCTCGTATTCTATGTTCTCAAGCCCGAGACCGATAGCGATAGCATTCAGGTTCAGCACTCGGCCAAGGTCTGCGGAAGCTACAATATTTTGTATCGTTATTTCAGGTTTCTTTGTAATTTGAACGCCCATAGCCTTCAATTTTTCAAAAACCTTGGAAAGACCGACGCTCACATCCGCGATACTTTTGGCGCCTGTGCAAACAATCTTGCCGCTTCCGAAAATAAGAGCTGCGGTTTTCGGGGATGTCGTCCTGTAAACTACACCCGGGAATCTCTCCTTATTATAATCGGCGCCTTCAAGAACACTTATAACTTCATTAAGATCTAGTTTTGCCCCAATAGCGGTCGATGCAACAACATTTTCTATTTTAATAGTACTTTTTGGTTCTACTGTGTTCACCATAAACATCACCTTTTTATAGGGTATTTAAAGCTTTAAATACATTGGGGTAAAAATTAAAAATTGTTTAAAAAGTATTGAAACTGAAAAATCTAATGTACTATTTATAAGAAATCTTTAATTACAATGACATTGTCTAAGCCAGCTAGCGGCGGGAGAACATCCCGCAGGGATGTGGCCTAACAAGGCTGAACCATAAAACAATAAAGGAGAATACAATGAAATCAATGTACGCGTTCATCAGGGACGCATGGAAAAAACCCGGAGAATCCGATGTAGGGGAACTCATGTGGGAAAGACTCCAGGAGTGGAGACGGGAACCCGCAGTAACAAGATTAGACCATCCTACAAGACTTGACCGGGCAAGGTCGCTTGGCTTCAAGGCAAAACAGGGGATTATCGTCGCCAGGATAAGAATAAGACGCGGCGGCAGGCGCAAGTCAAGATGGCAGCGCGGACGAAGGACAAAACACATGGGTGTGAACAAGATAACCCCGGGAAAGAGTATCCAGAGCATTGCAGAAGAGCGGGCGGCACGGAGATTCCCGAATTTACAGGTATTGAACAGTTACTGGGTTGGACAGGACGGCAAGCACAAATGGTATGAGACTATTCTTGTGGATACAAGTCATCCTGCAATCAGGAAGGACAAAAACCTGAAATGGATTTGCAATACCAACCAGAAAGGACGCGTCTTCAGAGGAAAGACAAGCGCGGGCAGAAAAGGCAGGGGCCAGAGGCGAAAGGGCAGGGGAACAGAAAAAACAAGGCCAAGCCTGAGGTCGCATCAGAATAAAGGGAAATAAGCTTGCATAATATTTCCAAAAAGATACATACATCTACATGGCAATATCAAAAAAGAACCATGTAGATTTTTTATTTGTTTTTTGAAATATGGGATATATAAACAAACTTCATCTCAACTTGCTAAAAAATTTCGAGATAAAATAATCTTCTCAAATTCCTCTATTGTCTCCTTTTTATCTTGTGAAGCATACTAGCCACCAAAAAAATTCCAATGAGAGCAGTTATTCCTACTGTTGAGGTTGAGCGCACAGGTGTTGTTGTTACTGGTGGAATGGAGGGTAGTACAACTATCGGCTCCTCGATTCCACCAATTATCCACTCACTTGGCGGATCTATCCGGATATAAAATTTACCCGCTCTGCTCGTGTTTATCAATTTGCCTCTCACAATGATATGACCTGTTTGTTCGTCAACATCGACTGTTATGTTTTCTATGTCCACATTACTGCCGCCTTCTGGTTCTCGTGCTGACACGTTAAAAGGTGGTATCTTATTGGTATGACCGAGATCGATGGAGAAGTTACCATTCGCATCCGCTTGCCCGGGCTGAGGCTGCACGATGGTCACGTTGGCTATGCCTCTGGTGCGATTGTCAAAATAAGCATTTACCGCGGGAGTGATCGTTGTGTGATTCTTATCAGCTGGTTGAAGACTTTCCGTGCAATTACAAGCTTTTCTCTGCCAATCCGCTGAGTTCATTGCATTTATCAGAAGCTGACCATGAAGCAGTTCATGATAAAGCAATCCTTCATCTGCAAGTGTGCCAAGTGGCGGGTCAGCCTCATCTCTTGAAGTCACATTTGGATCAAGCATTACCCAGTTATGGAAGATTACATTCTTCCTGCCGCCAGCAATGGTCCAGCGTTCTAAGTTCCAATAATAGGTTCCAGCCGAGTTTGGTTCAGCAAGGCTAGAATTCCAACCGACAAGAGTAGTAGTGGTTATAATCGTGACGCTGTTTACTCTGCTTCCCGGGGGACAGTTAAAACTTTTTGTCACATTTCCTGAAAATGAATTAATCACATCACTTACGTCTATAGGCATGGAAGAAGAATTGCCCATAAGGCGATTGAGTTTATCGTGAAAGATACCTTGCTCATCTTGGGTTGGTGGCTGTGTTCCATCTGGAAACTGGGCGAATACTGGAAGCACGATTGTCGAGAAGATTAGGAGATAGACAAAGATATTTTTGCAGAAATTGAGATATTTCATTTGTTTAATTGTTGATTTCTTGCAAATCATATAACCACCATATAAAGAGCACCCAGCTTGCACAATTATACATGTCCTAAAACTATTAAAAACCTTTCTTTTGTAAGTGTGTAGAGTAAGGATATTTTTGGCACTGCCTAATTACAGCAAGTTCTTTTATATAGGATTTGATACTCATGATTCATTATTTATGAACCATAAAATAGATATCCATCGGTATTCTACGAGTATACATAATATCTCACTTCGCGCCATAGTTTCGGCAACCGAAAGTGAGGACAGGGTAAAGACTGCCCTGTCGCTTTTTCTTTTTGATAATGAAATAGAATCTACGACGACTGAAGGACATTACGGGAATCCAATTATTATCCTGCAAGCGCATGTCAAAGGCAGGGATTGTAAACGATTTCTTGAGAATTTAAAATCAAAACTGACAGAACCGGAACTTAAGAAATTGAAGAATGAAATCTACGAAAGGACTGATGATGAATGTTGTCTTCATTTACGGTTCGATAAACAGGCGGCTTTTCAAGGGACAGTGCAGCTTGCTACAACAACGGATACCATTTCTGCAAGAATGAAGCTCAAGGCATATCCTGCAAAACGCGAAAAAGCCATCGAGGTTGCAGAAACGCTCTTTTGATTTCAGGATGCACCGCAAATTCTAAAGGCTTTCTAAACAAAACCTTTATCCATTTTAGATACAATCTACGGGGATACCCCCATCAATACCCGTTTTACGGGGATTCAAGGTGCCTGGGTGGGGTAGCTGGTTATCCTATGGGACTGTGGATCCTACGACTCGGGTTCGAATCCCGACCCGGGCCCCATATAAATTTTCGTCAGCCCTATATTTTCGATATTAAACCGGCGAAAGAACCTATTCGGAGCAGTAATGAGGAAATTCTTATAATAGTTGATGATTTATTAACAGGAAATAATAAGGATACAAAACAAAATGACCCCAAAAGCCCTTATCCTCACCGGTTACGGAATCAACTGCGACATGGAACTTGCACATGCCTTCGAACTTGCAGGCGCTGAGGCCGAACGTGTGCATCTTACAGACCTGATTAACGGGACGAGGAACCTTTCGGATTTCCATATCCTTGCGCTGCCAGGCGGATTCTCCTTCGGGGATGATATCGCCTCAGGCAAAGTCCTTGCCAACATGATAAAATATAATCTGGGCGGGCAGGTTCGGGAGTTCATAGATGCTGGTAAATTAATAATAGGCATCTGCAACGGCTTCCAGGCCATGGTAAAGATGGGGATGTTGCCTGCGTTTAACGGTGATTACAATACACAGGATGTCACCCTCACCTTCAATGATTCGGGAAGATTCGAGGACAGGTGGGTTCACCTGAAAGGGAATAAAAATTCAAAATGCGTTTTTACAAAGGGAATTGAGAACATCTATCTTCCGGTGCGCCACGGTGAAGGCAAATTCGTGACTAAAAACCCGCAGATGCTTGCGAGATTAAAGAAAAATGGCCAGGTCGTATTCCAGTACGTGGATAAAGAGGGAAACCTTGCCGGATATCCCCATAATCCAAACGGCTCGGTAGATAATATCGCAGCTATTTGTGACGAGACAGGCAGGGTTTTCGGTTTGATGCCGCATCCTGAGGCATTTCAGCACAGGACGAACCATCCGGCATGGACGAGAGAGGAATTGCCAGAGGAAGGGGCGGGAATTGCGATATTCAGGAATGCTGTGGAGTATGTGAGAGAGAGGTTGTAAATATCCAGAGATAGTATGGGCGTTGGAGTTTGGATGTCTCCTCCACCTGAATTTGATAAATATTATTCTTTTAATGGGAGCAGGATTAAAGTTCTTGATTGACTACTTCCATAATCTCCGGCAGGCGATGATGGGGGCTTTTTGGAATGACAAATAGTCCCCGGACATCATAAACAGAATCATTCATATATTATTTCACATATAAGAACTCTAAATGGACACATCGTAGCTTCACAAGGAAAATATACAAAAACATTCAAATGCGCTGTCCTTACCATAAGCACCTGCGCTTCGAAAAATACGGGAAAACAGACCGCTCCGAACGCGCCGAGGACGCATCAGGAAAACTTCCAATGTACTCATAGATATCCGAGCCTCCCATTTCTCTCAAACTCCGACCCGCCCTACTGCAAGCGCGCGCCTTCCCGCTGCGGATGCGGATGGCAACCTTTTCCATGCTTACCAAATGATATAAACCACAGAGCGCACAGAGGACACAGAGAAAAAATACAAATCTCTGTGCTCTCTGTGTCCTCGGTGGTTAATTCTCCTTGTTTGCTATTCCCATAAATAGCAGGCTGCACCATTTTTCTATCGGTGCACCGGACAGTTGAAAACATTTAAGCCTGAGTTCGTACGAGTTCGTATTGAGTTCGTTGTTTTATATTCAGTCTCATCTTTGCGTGCTTGCGGTGTTGCATTCACCGCGAGACGCAAAGGTAATATCGTTTATGTTGGTAATTAAATAATTTCTATTCAGAACAATAATATAATTAAATATATCCTATGACAAAATATAATATAATTCATTATGAAAACATTTTCCAGGGTTGTTATCGAAACCGATCTTAACAAAATTAAGAAATTATTGATCGAAAAAGAAGATGAGAATTGGAAATTCATATCTTTTTTGAAAACCTGGGATATACCATCGGAAGAAATAGATGCGATCGTACAAAAATTATATAAAAAGATATCTTCTGAAATAGATTGCAAAAAATGTGCCAATTGCTGCAAACAAATGAAGCCAGTTCTCGATATTAAAGACATACAAAAACTCTCAAAAGGTTTAGGCCTATCTGTTTCTCAATTCAAAAGTAAATATTTGACCAAAGATAGTGAATTAGAGAACTACATATTCAATCAAAACCCCTGCCCATTTTTAAAAGCCAATTTGTGTTCAAATTATGCTTTACGTCCTGAATGTTGTAAATCTTATCCCTATTTGCATAAAAGTGATTTTAGTTCGAGACTAATAAATGTGATAGTTAATTTTTCTATTTGTCCGATTGTATTTAATGTATATGAATGTCTGAAAGATGAAATATGAACACTCTTGCACTTATTCCAACACCGCTTGAATACATCTATGGAGGCACGAAATACATTGCGATTATTAGGTAAGAAATTGTATCCTCACATAATTACCTACTTTCTCAGTTTCATCCGGTGTAAATATTAGACGATATTTTCTTGATATTCTCATCGATTTCTTGCCATGCAGTTCACCTGAAAGCCAGCCGCCTACATGCAGGGTGTCTTCACGCAACCGCAAAAGCTTCTTTTCAAGCGCAGCCAGTGCTTCTTTATTTTTTCGAATGTCTCTTAGAGATTCAAGAAACGTGTCCGTTCTTTTGACCACCCAGTTCATATTCACAACTCGCTGAGCAGCTCTTCTACAGAGGATACTTCCTTAACCCGCCCCTCTTTGATGTCAAGGTCGCTTCTGCGCAGCGCTTCCATCGTTTTCGGATTACTGAGAATTTCGACCGAGTCGACTAAAGCCTCTAGGTCTTCATGCGTTACCATTTTTCTTTCTATTACTTTTAGCTCATGGTATACATCTTCGATTGTAACCGTTCCTGCCATATCTTAAAAATTGATTTATGTCCTTATAATGCTTACCAAAAGAAGCACGAAGAGGGGGTAACAAATCTGCGTCATGTGCGTGGATGCGCCTTCCAGGGGCGCGACTCGGGGCGTTCATCTGCGGTTTGTTATTATCCGAAAACAGCGGCTGCATCGGTTTTCTATCGGCGCGCCGGACTGTTGAAATATGTGATGCAGGTTGAAGCGCAGAATCAATTAATATTATTACTCTGCGTCCTCTGTGCTGTCTGTGGTCTATCCTGACCCAATAACCATCATAAACAGAATCATTCATATATCATTTCACATATAAGAACCCCCAAATGGACACATCGCAGCTTCACAAGGAAAATGTACAAAAGATATTCAAATGCGCTATCCTTACCATAAGCACCTCGCGCTTCGAAAAATACGGGAAAACAGACCGCCCCGAACGCGCCGAGGACGCATCAGGAAAGCTCATCTGGGGAATGGTACAGGCGCAGGGCAGCAGGATTGTGCATTACGAATTAATTCCTGACGATATGGAAATGGTCAGGGATGCCTTCAAGAGATGCATGTATTCCGAGGCTGATGTGATAATATCCACAGGCGGGACAGGGCTTTCACCCGCGGATGTAACTATTGAAGCCGTGGCGCCTTACATTGAAAAAGAGATGCCGGGTTTCGGGGAACTGTTCAGGCTTAAGAGCATTGACCAGATTGGAAATGCAATGATGCTCACGAGGTCAATTGCAGGAGTAGCGGGCGGGAAAGTTATATTTTGCCTTCCGGGTTCGCCAAATGCTGTAAAACTTGCCCTTGAACTTGTGATGCCGGAGATGGGGCATATTATCAAACACGTGAAGGGTCAGTAAATGGAATACAAGTGGAAGGCGATGTTCACCGTCTGGATAGGCATCTTCATGGCTACGCTTGACGGGAGCATCGTGAATGTGGCACTTCCAACGCTCACGGAATATTTCAAAACCGATATAACCACAATCGAATGGGTTGTTATGGCGTATCTCCTGACCATTACAGCCCTTCTCTTGAGTCTCGGGAGGATTTCCGATATGATTGGAAGGAAAGCGATATTCGCAGGCGGACTTGCGATTTTCACCATAGGTTCGGGCTTGTGCGCCATCTCGGCAAGCGAAAACCAGTTGATATTCTACAGGGTAGTGCAGGGCATAGGCGCAGCTATGTTGATGGCGACCGGGATAGCGATAATCACCCATGCATTTCCCCCGAGAGAAAGGGGCAAAGCGATGGGTTTAATCGGGACAGTAGTTGCTATAGGTTCCATGGCAGGACCTGTAGCAGGCGGTTTTTTAATCGAGAACGTAGGATGGCAGTCTATTTTTTATATAAATATCCCGATTGGGATTTTTGGGACTGCAATGGCATTAACAGTCCTCAGAAAAGAGGAAACTACATCGGGGCAAACTTTCGACATACCAGGCGCTCTTTCGCTTTTTATCAGCCTCATGTCATTGCTGCTTGCTTTGAGTGAGGGGCAGGAGGCAGGCTGGCTCTCTAGCTATATAATCATGCTTTTTATTTTATCAATTGTATTTATTATTATATTTATCCAGATTGAAACTAAAGCCAGGCATCCTGTTATGGAACTTTCGCATTTTAGGAACAGGCCGTTTGCGGCAGCCAACATAAGCGCGCTTATAAGTTTTATCGCAATGTATAACGTCATACTGTTAATGCCATTTTTCCTCCAGAACGAGCTTAAATATTCACCTGAGAGTGTGGGAATTGTTTTCCTTGCGGTTCCCCTCGTGATGTCCGTTGTCGCCCCTTACAGCGGGTGGTTGTCGGACAGAACGAATTCGTTTATACTCAGTTCAATTGGCATTGGAATCGCAAGCGTATCCATACTGTGGCTTGGTTTCCTGTCCTCTTCATCCGGTTCCGTTGATGTTGTTTTACGTCTTGCTCTCCTCGGTCTTGGGATGGGGCTTTTCCAGGCGCCGAACAACAGCATAATAATGGGTTCGCTTCCAAAGGAAAAGCTTGGCATAGCTGCAGGAACGCTTGGAACGATGAGGAATATGGGAATGGTGATAGGCGTTGCGGTTTCGGGGGCGGTGTTCTCCAACAGGTACGTTTATTACGGAAATGTCGGTAGTTCATTTTTACCAGCTTTCCGGGATACATACACGGTTTCTGCAATCATATGCGGCATCGCCATGCTGACATCGCTTGTGCGCGGCAAAAGCAAACAGGTTTAAATCCTTTGCATTTAAAAAATGAATATTATGAAATTCATAACTGACAGGATGCTCGGGAGGCTTGCGCGGTGGCTTCGCCTTTTTGGGTATGATACCCTTGAAATTAAAAAACAGGAGAACGAAGACGATACACTGCTGGCCCTGGCTGAAAAAGAGGGAAGGGTTCTGGTTTCAAGGGATAGGGTGCTTGTCAGGAAAGCATTGAAAAAAGGGGTAAGAACTTATCTTGTCCAATCGCCTGAAATCATGGAACAGCTAAGAGAGATGCAAAAGGAATTCGGGATTTCAACCGAGCCGCAACTGGACAGGTGCACGCTCTGCAACTCGGTTATCAGGAAAGTCAAACCCGAAGAGATGGAACTTGTCAGGGCGAAGGATTATGTTTATCCTGACAGGCTGGGGGAAGGAACTGAGTTCTGGCTCTGTGATAAATGCGGGCAGGTTTACTGGCAGGGCAAGCACTGGGTAAATATTTTGGAGAGGGCGGAAAAATTAAAAAAATAATTTATTTTTTTGCTTCCTTTTTGCTCCCTTCACCCATCACCATTTTTAACAAAGCGGCAGCCACTTCCAGAGAAGTATAATCTTCCAGGGTAAGCCTTTCAACCAGGTTACTGTATTCTCCCAGATGCCCGGCATCAACAATCCCTTTAACTTTTTCTAAAACCAGGTTTGTCCTGATGTCTTCCACATCACTGACAGAAGGAACTTTCTGGGCAATAATTTTCGTTTTTGTGAATTGCTGTATCTGTCTTATCCTGTATACCTCTCTCCCTGTCACAAATGTAAAAGCTTGCCCCGCTTTTCCCGCCCTTGCCGTTCTTCCAATCCTGTGCAAATAATATTCATCATCCGGAGATATATCATAGTTGAACACAGCCTCGATATCCCCGACATCGATTCCACGGGCTGCCACATCGGTTGCCACTAAAATCTCAATCTCCCTCCTTCTGAATTTAGACATGACAGTGTCTCTTTGCCTTTGCTGCAAATCCCCGTGCAGCCCATCAGCGAGATATCCTCTTGCCTTGAGGGTTTCTACCAGTTCATCCACACGTCGTTTTGTATTACAGAACACCAGTGATAATTTCAGATCGTGAAGGTCAATTAAACGGCACAAGGTCTCTGTTTTTGCCTGCTGTTTGACTTCAAAATAAAATTGTTCAACATTGGGAACCGTCATCTCCTTATGCGCCAATTTTATCATTTGCGGATTGTTCTGGTACTTTTTGGTCAAATCCAAAATTGGCCTGGACATGGTTGCAGAGAAGAGAATGGTTTGTCTTTGCTTTGGGATTTTTCTCATAATAATTTCAATATCTTCCCTGAATCCCATATCCAGCATTTCATCTGCTTCATCCAGTATGATTATTTTCACGCCATCCATTTTCAAAGTGCGGCGGTCAAGGTGATCCATAACGCGGCCGGGAGTGCCAATAATAATCTGTACACCCTTTCTTAACGCTCTTATCTGGCGGTCTATAGGCTGCCCGCCGTAAACCGGTAAAATCTCAATGCCCCTTTTGTATTTTGAAAGCTTTTTCAGTTCTTCTGCTACTTGGATTGCCAGTTCTCTCGTGGGGCATAAGATTACAGCCTGCACTCCCCTGTTTTGCGGGTCTATTCTCTCTAATGTTGCAATTCCAAAAGCTGCAGTCTTCCCCGTGCCTGTTTGCGCCTGTCCGATAACATCTTTTCCTTCCAACATATAGGGAATGGACTGGGCCTGAATCGGGGTAGCTTCTTCAAAACCCATATCCGTAATTGCCTTTTGCATCTCTCTTGATAATTGTAGCTCTTTAAATCCTTGATTTTCCATGTTTAATCCCCCTTCATTTGTTTGTTACCTTACTTATATCTATTAATTACGTTAGTAAATCCTGATGATTTTGTCCCTAACTCAAAGGAATTCCCATAATAAATAGAACACTATCAAGGCCAGTGCAATGGTAACGAACGGCATCATTTTATTCAACCTGATTCCCCGTTCCTCTTCCTGTCTGAAGAGATAAATCGAGATTGTAATGATAAAACCCGTTGTGATATAATTTGTGACCATTATTGCATCAATCAAAGTAAGATAGGGAGCAGGAGGTATGGTACCGCTAACAGCTAAATGATGCTGGAATGAACCCAGAACGACCGCAATGAGAAGACCAAGCCGTTCGAACAGGTCGGCAGGAGGAATCAGGAAGGCAAATAATCCTATTACCAGTAAGATCATAGCCGGCAGCACTGTTTTGAACAGGATGGAGGTATACCGGCTTATAGTCATTTTATAGACAAGGCGCGTATAGGTTTCACCGAAGGTTGGATAAAAATGGTCTGTAGTATAAATGTCCCAGTCCTTTATTACCCAGCCGAGAACAGCGACATCTTTATCCAGCGAACTTTCGTTCGCGTCGGCAACGTAAACCAGGGCGGTGTTATTCAGGTTTGAGTTTTCTATTTCTATGGTCATGGTCTGGGTGTCCACAGGATAGTCTTTGAGATCCACCCGTTTGTTGAATGTTCCCGAAACCTCAAGCCAGATATCACCCGGGTCGCTTGATATAGTCTTTTGGCTATCGATTCGTCCATTCATGAGGTCGAACGATGTCACCTGGTCTGAAACGTTCGTCGAAACTTCATCAGCATTCCATTTAAAGTGCAGATAAAAATCAACAGAATATTGCCCTGTAGAAACGTCAAAACCTCGTATGTTATAAACGTAGATTGAGGTGTTTATTTTGGCAGGGGTTGCTTCGGCAAAACCCGTATTCGATAGCAGCATGAGAGATATCAGGATGCCAGTAATTAAGAGTCCATTGAACCCAGCGCGCATGAGTTTCCTGTGATATAATTACCTTTAATTATAACTTTCGTTACACTTTTCTGGAATAATGCAAAAAAAACTACCCATAAATTCATTATAAATAATTTTAATATATAATACGAAAATGATATATGAAATGGACTTGCATCTGCTAAAAATAGTCATGGTTTGGATGAAAAATTTATGAACATGCAGTTTAAAAAAATCTTAATAGCAACGGACGGGTCGGAGCACGTTAAAAAGGCAGTAACCTATGCAATCGAACTTGCAATGCTTTACGGAGCAAAGCTTCATGCTGTTTACGTGATGGACATAAAAGCCGACTGTGCCAGAGAGCTTTATACTGACAGGTCTTCCGGGGGTCTAAAAAGGATTTTGAGAAAAGAGAGCCACTGTGCTGAAATATACAGAAAAGAGGGCGAAGCAGCTACAAAATACATTGAAGAAATAGCAAAGAATGAAGGGCTGGACATTAAGAAATGGATCGTGCAGGGACATCCGGCAGAGGAGATACTGAAACTTGCACAAGAGCAATCCATTGATCTGATAGTAATGGGTACATTAGGGAGAGGCGGTATTGAAAAATTCTTGCTCGGAAGTGTGGCTGATAAAGTAATACGAAATTCAAGGGTTCCGGTGTTGACTGTAAGAGGATAATTCACCGAGAGTTTTTAGGAAGCGTACAGGCTGGAGTTTAATGCGGAGCCGGGGTTTTATCCGGCACTTTAGCGCCTGAACTTTCATTAGATTTTATTTTTGAACGGATTTCTTCCATAAGCTGTTCAGTTGTTTTATTTTCTACATTTATGCCCATTTCCATCGCTAAATTACGAATCTTGGTGTCTTGATCGTTTAATGGTTTATTCAATCGCCTCAATTCATTCTCGGATTCCATCTGAGCTTTCTTGAACTCCCCTGTTGCTTTGCCTAAAGACCGTGCCATTTCCGGAAGTTTGTTGGCTCCAAATAAAAGGAGTGCTACAGCCAAAATTAATATTAAATCTTCTGCACTAAACATAAATCATACTTTATTGGCTCAATACTTAAATTTTTGTATCGCAAAGTCAACATTGTTTTTTTTATTAATAAGTCATGCTATCAGTACTGATATTATCCCTGTCAGGAATATCCCATCAAATGTCCCCGCGCCGCCAATCGAGGCAACAGCCACCCTCAGGTCAGGGATTTTTTTAAGATTCAAAAGGTCAGCGCCGATGAGACTGCCGAGCGTGCCTGAGATATAGGCAATCATGGGAGCATCATGCGGAGAAATTATCAGGGCAAATACAGCAGCCATTATAGGTGGAATTAGTGCAGGAACTGCTATCCCGAGGCCTCTCACTGGTTTTGCCATCATATGGATGAGGAGCGTCATAATCAGGATGCCGGTTAGCGCATCAAATAAGTTCACCCTGGTGAGCAGGAACATGGATACAAGTACAGGAATTACAGCGCCTCCAAGGTTAATGGCTATGATGGTGCGTCGCTCCACCTCAAGTGGAGGAAGTATGTACTTAAACCAGTAAAAATCAATTGCCCCTCCTGCTAATACGGGTTCCCGCGATGTGATTTCCTTGACCGGGATATTAATATAACTTCCAAGCAGCGATAATAAAAGAAGAATGATTGAAAACTCGGGAGGAAAGCCCAATTTCCTGAAAGCCTGGCCAATGAGATCAAAGCTTATGAGAATAAAGAGCGCAATTATCAACAAGAATAATAATACTATAAATGATGCTGCAATCCTGGGATATACGAGACGTGCCACTTCAAACCTCCATGCTTTCTTTACTCAAATGTTCCATTTCTCCCGCATCACGATTTCATCGAGACTTTTTCGCGGTGTAGGGCGCGGGATACTGGAGGGATAACCAAGAGGTATAAGAGCAACCACACGTACATCATCCGGGATATTTAATATTTCTTTGACTTTTATTTCATCGAATGCGCCGATCCAGCAAGTGCCGAGTCCTTCTTCAACTGCCGCAAGTGTCATATGATCCACAGCAATTGCTGTGTCAATCGGATAAGCGGCCTGGCCGCATGACATTATATATTCTGTTTCAACGGAACAGGCGGCAATTACTGCAGGTGCCTCAGCCACAAATTTCTGGTCTCTTGCAGCTTCTGAAAGCAATTTTCGAGTCTTTGCATCTCTTACTACAACAAACCTGCGCTCCTGGCGGTTCCCGGCAGACGGAGAAAGCCTGCCGGATTCAAGGACTCTTGACAATTTTTCCTCCTCCACCTGACGGGAATCATATGCCCTTATGCTTCGTCTTGATTGTATTGCTTTGTGCACTTCCATAATTCTTCAGTCCTTTATTTTTCAAATTATATTGATCAAATATATCAGTAATATTCCATTAGCATCTCTTCAATTATAGGTATCTCTTCGACTAATTTCAGCCCGATGTTTATCTTTTAGGAATGGCAGTTTTACTTCCTGGAGAGCTTTTTAAAATATAACCAGAGAAATGAAAACATAGCTATCATTATGATAAAACCTGCCACAATTGCGTAGCTCTTTTCCTCAAGGGTTATAGAGAACCTCTCACCGCTGAACGGCCAGAAGAGCATTATCCCATCAGCTGATGCATATCTCGTTATGTTATCTTCGATATGTTGTGCTATGCTTTCATTGCCTACAACCTGATTTGCCAGATTTTTAATCGTATGATTCGAGTTATCAAATAGAAAAATATCCAGGGCAGAGTGCGACCAGAAGCTAATGAGCAATGGAGCGAAAAAAGCGCGATTTCGAAAAATAAGCACCAGTGCAAGTAAAAGTAGAACAAATGGCGAATGCAGTATGCTTCGATGATACCAGAGTATATCAAGATCCGGGAATAGACTGGCCAGCGCTACGAGTACCATTTTTTCTCTAGTCCTATCTTTCAATAGAATTGCGCCAAGTGCAAGACTAAAAAGCAGATGCGAAATCCAGTCCATTATTCTATGATATACCTGGAGCAATCTGCTTTTATGCTTTTTGGTTCAATGCAAAATTTTTCATTTCAAAGCTGGCCAGCGTAATCTTTTGGTCACTATCATTTTGCGAGAATGCTTAAAAAAGAAAGGAAGATAAGCCTGTCTAATCCGGTCACGCCTGCGAAGGTTGTTGTTCCTTCTCGACGATTGAGAAGAAGGCTACTGTTTGCAGGATTTCAGCTACATATATGACAATGAAGCCTACGAGTACGATGGAAAGTACTGCCCCAATCAGATAGAGCAGGGCGACCGTATCGAACATGCTTATATTAAGTTTAGACGCAATCGTGCTGTAGCTCTTTCGCAGGAATATCGCTGAGCCTATATAGAAGACCCATAAGATAACGAGGGCGATGATGAGTGTTGTAAAAAAGGGATACATCCTTGGCTCGACAAACATCGATGGGCCGTACATGGGCATGAATTCCCTGAAAAATGGAAACAGCCGTGCAACCACAAACGCAGCCTCGGCAATCATTCCCACAATAGCCAGAATAACCGCAATGAGCATGTTATTGAATATCGTTTTGTCTTCTGCAGCTTCGGAAATATATTTGACAGCCATAAGGACAAGGATAAACCCGACAATAAATAGAACAATTCCTGCATAGGGAATTATCGACAGCAGAATAAGTATGGAACCTATTCCCCCTAATGTCTTGGCCTGAGCAAGCGAATTCATATAATACATCACCCCTACCTTAATACATTCTTGCCTAACCTTTTTAAGGATTTCGCTTCAAATTGTCTGTGTAGAGTCCAGAAAGTATTGACTTTATGAACTTCACAATCACTGCAATATGAACGAAAAAACAAATCATAGAGTAATCTATAAGCTATAATATTCTATTGTGTACCTCTATGTACCACCTCGAGTGCATCGAATGCCGCAAAAAGTATCCTGAGACTGAAGTCATTTACACATGTACATGCGGTGGTCTTCTCGATGTTGTTTATGATTATTCCGAAATCAGTCTCACAAAAAAAGACTTAAAAGGTCCGCTTTCAGTCTGGAAATACAGGGCGCTTCTTCCTGTTAGCCGTGAACCAATATCTTTGAAAGAGGGTGGGACGCCGCTCTATCGCGTTGACAGGATTGCAGAAAGCATCGGTCTTAAAGACGTTTATGTCAAGCATGAGGGGATGAACCCAACAGGTTCGTTCAAGGACAGGGGAATGACCGTGGGTGTTACAAAAGCCCTTGAACTTGGCATGAAAACCGTAGCCTGCGCCTCAACAGGGAATACATCGGCGTCGCTTGCTGTTTATGGGGCAAGGGCAGGCGTTCCTGCGGTCGTGCTCCTGCCTTCGGGGAAGGTGGCTCTCGGGAAATTAGCACAGGCGCTCATGCACGGGGCAAAGGTGTTGAGCATCCGGGGAAATTTCGATGATGCCCTGAAACTCGTTCGCGACCTCTGCGACAGGGAAGGGTTCTATCTCTTAAATTCCGTGAACCCGTACCGTCTTGAAGGGCAAAAGACCATCGCTTTTGAGATTGCAGACCAGCTTGGGTGGAAGGCCCCAGACAGGCTCATTCTTCCTGTCGGGAATGCTGGCAATATCACAGCAATTTACAAGGGATTCAGGGAGCTAAAGCGTCTTGGCCTCACTGACAGCGTTCCGAAAATGACCGGCATCCAGGCCGAAGGCGCAAGCCCGATCGTAAAAGCCATCAAAAGTAATGCGGCGATGATAACTCCTGAAAGCAAACCTGAGACTGTGGCTACTGCAATCCGCATCGGCAACCCGGTGAATGCCATAAAGGCGCTGACCGCGATAAGAGAATCAGGCGGAACAGCGGAGACCGTTTCTGATGAAGAAATCATTAAAGCGCAGCAAGAACTGGCATATCTTGAAGGGATAGGCGTTGAACCTGCAAGTGCGTCCTCTATTGCGGGCCTCCGGAAACTCGTGGAACTCGGGATTATTGACCCGGACGAATGTGTGGCCTGCGTAACGACCGGGCATCTGCTTAAGGATTCCGAGCATGTGCTTTCGGTGTGTCCCAAACCGATAGAAATCGATGCGACCATTGAAGCCGTAAGAAAAGCTGTTTATTCAAATTAAGTTTCAAACCCAACCTTCGCAAAATTATAGGGTTTAATCGGATTTTTTAAGACTCAAATTGCTTCTTTTTTTCTGCTCTTTATGCCGTTTTCAAAAATAAATTATCGACCGAAATACTTATATTTTTATAAT
>CABMII010000017.1 GCA_902386255.1 uncultured archaeon | reverse complement strand
GCATATTTCACAGAACCGGAAAGATACTAAGTGATATTATGAAAATAACATACGACCCTGATGCAGATGCCATGAACATAGAATTTCAGAAAGGAAAATACCATATCAGCAAAGAAATAGCTGAGGGCATTATCATAGACTATACAAAAGGGGGAAAAGTCATTTCCATAGAGCTTCTGGATGCATCAAAAAGGATGCCTCCAAAAAGCATTAGAGATATCACTGTCGGCATACCTGTAAGAGCAGTTTAAATAATTCAGGCTTTTCTTTCTGAGAGCCGTTGGTATGTTTTACCTGTGTAGCAGTTACGATGTCAACACCATAAAGTTTTAATTGCCATATCACATTACTAAACTTCATTCTTTGATAAATCCGTAAAGTAAATTGAAATATCATAGGATTTCAAACCCTGGAGATTATTTTCATGTTAAAAGAAGCAGCGCAATACGATGCAAAAAACTTAGAACAGAATATACGCAAATTCTGGGATGAAATAGACGCTTATTCAAAGGTAAGAGAACTTCGGAAAAACGGCAAGAAATTCTTTTTTGTTGACGGGCCGCCGTATACCACAGGAAGGATACACCTCGGAACCGCATGGAACAAGATAATCAAGGATTCGATACTGCGCTACAAATCCATGAACGGCTTCCATATACTTGACCGCGCCGGGTGGGATATGCACGGCCTGCCCATCGAGGTAAAAGTGGAAGGCGTACTTGGCTTTAAATCAAAAAAGGATATTGAAAAATACGGTGTTGGCAATTTTGTTGCAAAATGCAAGGAATTCGCCCTCTCCCACCGCGATGAAATGACGCTCCAGTTCCAGAACCTCGGCGTCTGGCTTAACTGGAAAGACCCGTACATGACGTTGCGGGACGAGTACATCGAAGCTGCATGGTGGACATTGAAAAAAGCGAATGAAAAGAAACTACTTGAAAAAGGCCTGCGTGTCGTGAACTGGTGCCCGCGCTGCGAAACCGCCATAGCAGACTCAGAGGTGGAATATTCTGATGTTTCCGACCCTTCAGTTTATATTAAATTCCCGGTTGCGAACGAAGAGAACACCTATATCGTAATCTGGACAACAACGCCCTGGACTATCCCGGCAAATATTGCAGTCGCTGTGCATCCTTCTTTTGAGTATGTAAAAGTAAAGGTGGTAAAAGATGGGAAAGAAGAGATTCTCATAATGGCATCCGAGCTTATGAAAAATGTAATGAAACAGGGGAGGTACAAGGAGTTCGAAGTCCTTGAAACGATTCTCGGAGAGGAAATGAAAATAGAATACAAGGCGCCTCTTGGTCATAAAGTGCCAAAACAGAATGAATTCCCGCATCATGTTTACATGGCGGATTTCGTCACTGCTGAAAATACCGGGTGCGTTCATATTGCTCCCGGTCACGGCATTGACGACTTTGAGCTTGGAATGAAGCATCATCTTCCGATTTTTTGTCCTGTGGGACCTGACGGCAAATACACCGAGGAAGCCGGGGAATATAAGGGAATGCATGTCCGGGAAGCCAATAAGGTTGTACTCGAAGACCTCACTGAAAACAACCTGCTTCTTTCAAGCGGGACAATTTCGCACCGCTACGGCCACTGCTGGAGATGCAAGACACCTATAATCTATCTTGCCACAGAGCAATGGTTCCTGCGGGTCACAGACCTCAAGGAGAAAATGCTTGAGGAGATAAAGAAAGTGAAATGGTACCCCGAATGGGCGGGAACGGCGCGGTTTGCAGACTGGGTCGCAGGTTCACGCGACTGGTGCATATCGCGACAGCGTTACTGGGGAATTCCCATTCCGGTATGGGTATGCGATTTTTGCGGGTCTGTCGAGGTAATGGGAACAATGGACGAACTGAAATCAAGGTCTGGAGTGAAAACGCTTTCAGACCTGCACAGGCCCAATGTTGATAATATCCATATTAAATGCAGTAAGTGCGACAACAGGATGAGCAGAGTTCCTGATGTATTCGATGTGTGGTTCGATTCTGCCGTAGCCTCATGGGCAACGTTGAATTTTCCGCGTGATGAAAAAGCATATAATGAATGGTGGCCTGCCGATTTTATTACCGAGGGCCATGACCAGACGCGCGGCTGGTTCTATTCCCAGATGGGCGCAAGCATGGTCTCATTCGGGAAAGCCCCATACAAAAGCGTCCTGATGCACGGCTTTACCCTGGACACCGAGGGTAAGAAAATGTCAAAGAGTCTTGGCAATGTTGTTTCGCCTGATGATGTCATCTTAAAATACGGGGCTGAATCGCTCCGGTTCTACGTGCTCTCCCAGAATGCGCCATGGGAAGACCTGAAATTCAGCTGGGATGAGGTGGGCAATATCCACAGGATGCTGAATATTCTCTGGAACGTGTACAGGTTCCCGCTGCCGTATATGATTCTTGATAAGTTTAACCCGGCTGACCTTGATAAGAAACTTGCGACCCTGCCGCTTCGCCTTGAAGACAGGTGGATACTTTCAAGGATGCAGTCCCTGATAAAATCCGTTGACCAGGCAATGTCCGAATACAACCTTCATAAAGCAACGCGCCCGATATCGGAATTCATACTTGAAGACCTCTCACGATGGTATATCCAGCTCATAAGGCCAAGGACATGGCGCGAGGCAAACGACCCCGACAAACTGGCGGCTTATTATACCCTGTATGAAGTCCTTGTCACAATAACAAAACTCATAGCGCCTTTTACGCCCCATCTTTCCGAGGAGATGTACCAGAACCTCGTGCGAAACGTCAACCGTAAAGCACCAGCGAGCGTTCATTTGTGCGAGTGGGTCAAACCCAAGGAAAATTTCATTGATGCCGGCTTAGAGAAAAAAATGGATATCATAAGGGAGATAGTTGAGTCATCATCCAATGCAAGACAGAAACTGAAACGAAAATTGAGATGGCCTGTGAAAAGAATCGTTATCTCGCCAAAGAATGAAATAGTCAACGAAGCCGTGGCGAGCCTTGAATCCGTACTGAAAGAGCAGACCAATGCCAAGGAGATTGTTTTACTGAAAGAGGGTGAAACATGGGAAGAGCTTAGCGTGGACGTGCTGCCCAACCATGCGGCGCTTGGTCCTGCTTTTAAAAAGGACGCAGGAAAAGTAATAGCCGAGCTAAAGAAAGCAGACGGCAGGAAAATTAAAAAGGCGATTCTGGAAACCGGCCAGTATGAGCTTAACGCCGGTAAAATAACACAGGAAATGGTCAGTTTCAAGGACTTGATACCGCCTGCTATTGCCAGCGCCGGATTTTCGCAGGGGGATGTGTTTGTCGATACCGAACTCACGCGCGAGATAGAATCCGAGGGCTATGCCCGCGAGGTCATAAGAAGGATACAGGATATGAGAAAGGAGCTTGACCTTGCAGTTGAAGAGGAGATTAACGCGGTTGTGGAAATCAGGGATGAGCGTGTAGGGGCGCTAATCCTTGATTTAAAGGATTTTATTTCAGGAGAAGTCCGGGCAAGCTCATTGAGTATCGGTAATGAGATTGAAGCTGAGGGTGAACTTGTGAAGGATTGGGATGTCGAGGATGTCAAGATGAGGATTGGGATAGGGAGGAAATAGCATCTCATGAGAAGTGATTAAATGCCAATTTCAATAGCAGACATATTCAAAAGCGAAGAAACAAAGCACCGTTTGACGTTATTCAAACCTGAAAATATTGACTGGTTGGAAGAACAACTATTTGAAAAGAACGGCAAACCATATATTAAATGTCTTGCTAAAGATAAAGACAGGCAGGCTAAGCCGGAAGAAATTGTTCGACAGTTGTGGATAAAAAAATTGCTGGAAGAATACCATTATCCAAAAGAAAGAATTGAGGTCGAGCGAGCTGTCTGGTTTGGGTCAGGAGTTAGTGACAAAAGCGCTGATATTATCATTATGCATACGGATGGTGAGCATCCGTATATTATATTTGAAGTCAAAAAGCCAAAACGAAAAGATGGTCTTCAGCAACTTAAATCTTATTGCAATGCCGAGGGTTCACCAATTGGCGTTTGGTCAAATGGCGAAGAACTTGTTATCCTCCACCGAGAGGAACCTAATGTTTTTACTCAAATCTCTTCCATTCCAACTCTGGGGCAAACGCTTCAAGATGTCATTGTTGAGCAATGGACTATTGAAAAGTTAACAGCCGAAAACAAACTCGTTTTAGAAAGGCTCTCACTCAAAAAAATAATTCTTGATCTTGAAGACCTTGTCCTTGCAAATGCAGAGGGAATTGATGATTCCTTTGATGAAGTTTTTAAATTGATTTATGCTAAATTGTATGACGAATGGGTGGCAGTTAACGACCGCTCTCGCGCCCATAAGATTCACTTCCGCATATATGGGGAATCACCGCAAGAACTTTACAATAAAATCAACGGTCTTTTCAATCGCGCAAAGGATAAATGGCGTGGAATATTTGGTATTGACGACCGTATAAAACTCAAACCAAACCATCTTAAAACCTGCGTATCGTTCCTTCAGGATGTAAAGTTATTCAATGCCAATTTGCAAGTAATCGATGAGGCTTTTGAATACCTCATCACTGAAGTAGCTAAAGGCAAGAAGGGGCAGTATTTTACTCCTCGTTGGGTAATTGATATGTGCGTCAAAATGCTAAACCCAAAAATCCACGAGCGTGTGATTGACCCTGCTTGCGGTTCGTCTGGCTTTACGGTTCATTCTATTTTCTATGTTGCTGGCGATGAGTTCACAACAAACGGCTTGCCACCTCATATCACAGAGTACGCAGGCACAATGGTTTATGCTATTGATTCCAGCCCTAAAGCCGTCAAAATCGCTAAAGCTCTTAACCTGATTGCAGGTGATGGAAAGTCCAATGTATATG
Organism: uncultured archaeon; assembly: GCA_902386255.1. Classification (GTDB taxonomy): domain Archaea; phylum Halobacteriota; class Methanosarcinia; order Methanosarcinales; family Methanoperedenaceae; genus Methanoperedens. The sequence continues at coordinate 21,620 of CABMII010000017.1, read as the reverse complement.
AACTTAACAGCCTTAATGCTCCAAAATGGAGTGATGAAGGTAAGGTCGCTTTTCGCCCGTTATTAACTCGTTTTCCACACGACACGGCAAAAGATGAAGAAAATGCACAGGAGTATCAATATTTTGACTTTGACATATTGATGACAAATCCACCATTTGCCGGAAACATCAATGAACGAGAGATATTGAAACAGTATAGATTAGCAGAGAAGAACGGGCGTACAGTCTCCAAAATTGGGCGCGACATTTTATTCATTGAGCGATGCCTTAATTTTCTCAAGCCTGGTGGACGCATGGCAATCGTTTTACCACAGGGGAGATTCAATAACACGAACGACTTATATATCCGCAACTTTTTATTTGATAAAGCCCGCGTGCTGGCTGTCGTTGGTTTGCATGGTAACACTTTCAAGCCGCATACAGGTACAAAAACCAGCGTGCTTTTCTTGCAAAAATACACCGAAGAAGAGCTGATTGAAATCCGAGAGGCACTCAACCGCCACACCTCTGATTGGGGTACTCACTTAATCGAAGTACAACATTTGTCTGAAAATCCAGACTTGATTGAAGATAACCTTTCACCTCTTCTGGCTGCCTACTTACAGGCTGAATTTGAAGAAACAGAGATAACTGAGAACCAAGAAGAAGAAAGTGTTGAGAGCAAAAAGGTTGAAGAAAGTGATGATGAATTGATTGAACGAATAGCTGACCTTGAAGCACAACTTGCAGCAATTACGGGTCGTGCCAAAGGTAAAGCTGTACTTAAGTACATGATTACTCAAACTAAACATAAACTGGCTGCACGTTCATTGAAAAGGCAACTGAATTGGATGCTTGAAGATGAGAAACTTTTGGACCGTTATCGCAAAGCGTGGTTAGCTGTAAAATCTGCGGAAGAACTGGATTACCCGATATTCTTTGCCGTCTCCGAGAAAGGTGGGAAGGATAACAGTGGAGAGCCAATATATAGGAAAGATGAAAACGGCGAATTGGTACTGGATGATCACAGTCATTTGATTGTTGAACATGACCTTGACGATATTGCCAACGCATTCATTGACTTTGCCAAAGAGCAGGAGTTTGATTTTTGGGCAGAGGGTTAGGCGATGGCTGCTATAAGTGTAATTAAAAAATTTGAGATTGAGGGCGCAAAAAGGATAGATGCTGAATATTACCAGCCAATGTACCTTAACTTGGTTGTCAAATTGCATCGAAATTCTTGTCTGCAGTTAAGAAAATTGAATGTATCACTTGATTGTAGTGCTTTCTATCCATCAGTAGCATCTTTTTATAAACAAACAGGCATACCATTCTTAAGAATAGATGACATTCAAGACGGTTTTATAATACTCACAGATACCACAGCTTATTTACATGAAGCTGTTTTAGAGCAAAACCCAAACACTATAGCGCGATGTTATCCTGGTGATATAGTTATCGCTAAAGGTGGCAATACTATTGCTAAAGTAGGCATTCTAACGGATGAGCATCCCGAATACGCCTCATGTAGAGATCTAATTGTTGTTCGTACAGAATCCCTATCGATAAATCGTTATTACCTTTTGGCTTATTTACTTTCATCCTTTGGTCAATCCCTAATGATTCGGACTGCCAGTCAAACTGGGCAACCGCATCTTACTCTTACATCAATTAAAGAATTATCTATTCCTACGCTAAGTGAAAGTTTACAACTACTTTTTGAAAAAAACTTAGTAAATGCATGGAATTTCTTTCACTCTGCAAAGTTAGTTTACAATCATGCTGAACAACTTCTCTTATCCGAACTCGGCTTGCAAGATTGGCAATCAGCCTGCACCTTAACTTACGTTCGGCGTTACAGTGAAGTGGCGCGGATGCAGCGCACTGATGCAGAACATTTTCAGCCAAAATATGTGGAACTTCGTAATCAAATTCGTAATTATCCGAACGGTTTTTGTAAACTTACTGACATTGCCATTAACTCGGATGAAATTATAGAGCCACACAACGAGCCAGACAGAGAGTTTGAATATATCGAACTTGCAAATATCAATCAGACTATTGGTTCAATAGAAGACGCAAATCACATCAAAGGTAAAGATGCGCCAAGTCGCGCTCGGATGCTTCTGCGAAGCGGTGATGTAATTGTCTCAACAGTTGAAGGTTCATTAGACAAAGTTGCGCTTGTGCCAGATGAATATAACGGCGCAGTTGGCTCAACTGGTTTCTTTGTTTTGCGCCCGCGAACCGTAGAAAGTGGCTATTTGCTTGCACTAACTAAAAGTCTTGTTGTTCGAGAGCAGATGCGGTGTGAATCATCAGGTACAATCCTTGCGGCTGTTCCTGCAAAGTCCCTGAAGAATATCATTGTCCCCAATGTTCCACCAGAAAAACGCAGTGAAATCGATACACTTGTCCAGCAATCACACACAGCACGCCGAGAGGCGAAGACATTATTAGAGAAAGCCAAGCGAGCAGTAGAAATAGCTATTGAGGAGGACGAGGAAAAGGCAATGGAATTTTTAATGGCTAAAAATGATATGACTTGATTAAAACCATAAGGGGAAAAAATTTGTTTAATCCAAGCTTCACCTACACTCATAAAATAGTCAACAACCTTGTTGAAATAGCCTCGGCCAGAGAATCAGTTCTTAATTCATACCTTGTTCCGAAATGGGAAATATCGCTCAGGAGAGACGCACTGATAAGGGCGGCTCACGCCTCCACAGCCATAGAAGGAAACCCACTAACGCTTGAAGAGGTCAGCCAGCTTGCCCAGGGCAGAAAAATCATGGCTGCAAGAAAAGCGGAACTGGAAGTCCTTAATTATCTCAAGGTTTTAGAAAATATAGAAAAGTATCAGGAACAAGATAAAATAACTGAAAAAATCATTTTGAAATTACATAAGGATGTAACAAAGGAAACCCTGGAAAATCCTGAGCATGAGGGAAGATACAGGGAACTTCAGGTTTATGTAGGTAATAGAATAACCGGTAAAGTCATTTTTATGCCCCCACCGCCTGAGGAAGTACCGGAATTGATGAAGAAATTTATTGAATGGATGAATTCAAATGATTCTTATAACATCGACCCCGTTATTGTTGCAGGTCTGTCTCATTATGAATTTGTAAGAATCCATCCTTTTATTGATGGTAATGGCAGGACGGCAAGGGCACTGGCAACACTTATTCTTAATCAACGGGATTTTGACATCAAAAAATTTTTTGCTCTGGATGATTATTACGACAGCGACAGGAATGCGTATTACAATGCTTTAAAGTCGGTTGACCCCAAAACCCTTGATTTAACACAATGGCTTGAATACTTTACAGACGGGGTTCTTCTTTCTATTTCAAAGGTAAAAGAAAAAGTATTGCAGCTTTCATTGGAAGGACATAAAAAAGCGGCGAGAGGGCAGATTGCTCTTACTGAAAAACAGACGAATGTTGTTGAATATATAATTTCAAATGGACGAATAACGAGCGGTGAAATTCAAAAGATGTTAAAAATATCCCGTCAGGCAGCGCATAAGGAGCTTATTAAGCTTATTGAACTGAACCTGATTGAGCAAAAAGGCGCTGGTAAAGCGATATACTATGTTATCAAATAGGTTGACGCAAAGGTTGACGCAAAGGTTGACGCAAGGTTCTTCTGCATTCGTTTTTATTGCTATGGCAAAACATACGCCATAGCATCTTCAATAGTCCCGACCTCCCTTACCTCAATTCCGATATTCCCCACATCGACTGCCTGCCCTACGGGAACAAGGAACATAACAGCTCCGGCATCTTTGGCAGCCAGAGCTTTTGCTCTTGGAGACCCAATTTGTCCTATGGTGTGATCATCGTTTATTGTGCCTGTAATCAGTATATCCTTTCTCGGTGTTTTTCCCTGAATGGCCGCGATAGTCGCAAGGGTCATGGCACTGCCGCCGCTTCCACCTGAGATGAGCAATTGCTCCTGCGACGGGGATATTATATTGATGATAGTGTCCTTATCAGCGAGGTTTTTCCTCGTTACATCCCGCGCCACATGCACCGCGGTTTGTGCCGAAGTCTGGATAGTCGGGTCAAGCAGGACATTGGCGACATTAAGTAAAAGCTCTCCGGTCCCATTCCTTAAAACGACTTCAAGAGGAATCAGGTGGCCGATATCATTACTATCCACAGCCATGACATCATAATCGGCTTTTGAGACCAAAGTGAGGCTTGTAATGTTATCCTCAAGCTGCGCGGTTTTTTGTTTTTCGTTTTTGAGTTGTGTCTCTGTTGCGGATAAATTCTGATTGAGATTATTTACGCTTATTTCAAGCCCTGATATCGTTTCTTTCTGGGAATTGGTTTCTGCAACGAGGCTGGTAATTGTTTGATCCTGGAGGTTTATTTTTTGAAGACTTGAATATAATTAGAAGGATGAGCCTATCAATAATACAGCGAGGATTATTGTTATGATTTTAAGTGATTTATTCGTGTCCGCCATACCCATACTATATTAATACGCCATAATGTAAAAGCTTTTGTGATGGCGGCTTTGTGTATTAAGTCATTCCTGTGTAAAAAGTAGATATTGATTATTTTTTCGCTCTTTTCAATAAAATTAGATTCAAAATTACCCCAAAAACAGCAACTCCTGTTATTATATAATTATAATTTAAAATATGGCTTTGGTTTTCTTGTCTAAGATTCATAATTATATTTATCGAGCTATAAACTCCAGCACCTAACCAAAAACCGATACCAAACTTATTCATGTCTTTCATAAATATCCTTCATTTAATTTAAGCGAGTATTCTTGATAAACCTTCCCAAAAGCCAGTTCCGTGTATACAGTCCTTTGTCTGTGTATAAAGTAAGGCATTTTAGCCACTTTCTACACAAAGCCTGTAATGGCACCCATGTCAAAACGATGTTAACGGTTAACGTTATATGCTCAAGGTTAGTAAGAGTTAGCTGAATGACAGGATGGAATTCAAGGGTTCCCCCCTTCTTCATATTCTTGAATCAGGTGATTTGAAATGACTGAGCCAGAATCTTTAAGCGAAACTGAAATGAAACTGAAACTTAAGGCCAAAATGGTAGCCGCTGACGAGCAAAAATACACACTTCAGGTTTATCCGATAAATGTGGAATGGTCTTATTTAGAACCTGAGGCTGAGTATAAAATAAGCACATATAGTTTTAAAAACGATTCAATTAAAAAAACTGTTCGAAATGCATTATCCCGGTACATAGAACTCATGATAGGGTCAATAAAAGTAGGTTCCAAAGAATATCTTTTTGAAGTTCAGATCCCCAAAGGATTTGACACGAATAACATCAAACTGGTATTCACTCACATAACAGATGATATAAATGATGAAATCTCAAGAAATAAAAATGAGATAAAATCATTCACGAAATTCTTAGAAGAAACTGAGTTTTAATGGTCACCTCATATATCACGTCCAGTTTTCAGGGTAAGTGCTTAATTTAATTTAGTCGATTATCCTGGTTCGATCCCTCCATTAATTTTAAGCTCACTAATATACTTTTTAACCATAACACGCAAAACCTTCATGGAAATAATCAAAAATAACCCTATTAATTTCCGTTACTTCAAGAAAAACATGCAGAGCATCGCAGTCCTGCTGCCACTTCTTCCTGGCGCTGATATTGCAGAAAAGCCTCACGATGGCATAATGATATACAGCTTTTCCTCGCCCCAGTCAGAGTCTATCTTTCGCGAAGTGAAGCAATCAAAAACCAGCTCGATATACATAGCAGGCGGCCCCCATCCATCCTCACGTCCTGAAGAGACGCTCCAGTATTTTGATTACGTGGTCGTGGGCGAAGGCGAGGAAACCCTGCCCGAATTGATACGCGCCCTGCAAAACGGCGGGGATATCTCTTCTGTCAAAGGTATTGCGTTTAAGGAAAACGACAGGATTGTTTACACAGGAAAAAGAGATGGCATTGACCTTGACAGGTATCCCGCTTTTGACCCTGACATTATGCACAGCACTATCGAAATCACGCGGGGCTGCCCTTTCGCCTGCGCTTACTGCTCAACCCCGCAGTTATTCGGTCACAGGATGAGACACCGAAGCATTGACGTGATAGCAAAATATGCGCAATTCCTGGGGGATGTCAGGTTCACATCCCCTAATGCCTTCGCCTATGGTTCGGATGGGAGACATCCCGTTCCTGAGAAAATTGAGGCGCTCCTGAAGGCATTACCATACAAAAGGGCATTTTTCGGTACATTCCCGTCAGAAGTGAGACCCGAATTTATCAGTGACAGGTTACTCGAGCTTGTATCGGATTATTGCGCCAATACCACGTTAAACATGGGCGGGCAATCGGGAAGCCAGAGAATGCTTGATATGATTAACAGGGGGCACACTGTCGAGGATATCGTCTCCGGCGCGGAAAAATGCCTCAGCCACGGATTCACACCGGTCGTGGATTTCATCTTCGGCCTTCCTTATGAAACAGAGGACGACCAGCATGAAACCCTCAAACTCATTAAATGGCTCACAGGAAAAGGAGCGAAAGTACATTCCCATTATTTCATGCCGCTTCCCGGAACTCCCTTTGAAAACCTGGTGCCTGCCCCCTTATCAGGTGAGGTTGACAGGATAATGGGCGAGCTTGCGCTTCACGGGAAAGTGACTGGAATCTGGTCTAAAGCTTGATATCCTCGTTTTCAACAAGGAGCCTGAAATCTTCAAGGCTCAGGCGTCCGTCCTTCTTGAATTTTTCCTTTGCCAGCTCACGTTTTCCCATATTTTTCTGCTCATCCTTGGTTAATTGGACATCCTTCATCTGCTCAAGGTAAACTCCAAGTTCATCCCTTAGTTTGGGGATTTCAGCCTTGAGAGCGCCTATTTTCTTCCTGAGAGGATTAATGCCCTTGTATTTTTCAGACAACTGGGAATGATAAGAATCCGCCTCTTTGCGCAGCGCGTCTATTTCTTTATAGAGCGCAATCATTTCCTCATGGTATTTCTGGGATTCCTGCGCAAGCGCCTGGATCTGGGCATGGAGGGAATCCATGTCCGTGTATATCTCTTTTCCTTTGCTGTATTCCTCTGTTATCTCTGAATGTATCTCGTTAGCCTTTTTAGTGGCTTCATATCGCTGGCTTAACTCGGTAAGCCTGTTAAAAATATTGATTTCAAGTTCAAGAGGGATGTCCGCGGTCAGGAACGTATTTAATTCCTCTGCGTACGCTTTTTCAAGCGTCTCGACCCTTCCGCGCGCAGTTAAATTCAGTTCATCGCGGGTTTTTTTCAGTCCGCCTATTTTTTCGCCGAATTCTTTTCCTTTCATTCTAAGCTGGTCGCGCTGCGATTTTAACTCTGCAATCCTTGCATTGATCTCATCACGTTTTTTCCGCAATTCGCTTGCTTTAGCAGATTGCTCTTTCACCTTCGCATTCAAACCGTCGCGCTTGACCTTTAGCTCGTCTCCGCCCTGGCCGTGGAGAGAGATATCTTTAAAAATGGTTTTTAATTCCCTCTCCTTTTGCTCGACCTGCTGCCTAAGAAGATTGATTTTCTCTTTTAATTCCCTCTCAGGAAGTTTCGGGAATACTTTTGGCGGAGCATTATCTTGTTTAGTTTGCTGTTCAACAACAGGTTCTTCCTTTTGTTCCGCAGGAACAGGGACTTCAACCGCAGGAGTATCAGTAGCAGGAGTATTAACAGCTGGAATATCAACAGCATTTGCATCAACAGCAGGCGCTTCAGCCTGGGGATTTTGTGTATTTTCGGATTCAGTCAACTTTAATCCCCCCTTTTTGTTTTTCCCAGTAAGCAAGAGCATTATTATGGCTCTCAATCCTTCGTTTTAACCAGCTATGGCGCCCTTCGATTTCAATTATCTGCTTATCGACTTCCCTTGCACCTGTATCCGCCTTAGGTTTATTCTGGAGGGATATCAATTCCTTATGAGATGAGTTCGCCTCATTTAAGATATCAACGACGCCTTTGCCCGTAACGATTAATCCGGATTTGCGGGCTTCGGATTCGAAATCATAAAGGAGCTTTTTGATTTCCACGATTATCTTTTCCTCGTCTTCGATATTTTTTGAATTTTGAAGTCTTTTCTCAAATTCATCTATTTTGCCTGAGATACGCATGATGTCCTGGATGTTAGGTGCCTTAGCCGTTCGCATTTTTTCAATGACTTTATTGAATAATTCTTCCCTCAGTTTTTTTGCCTGGTGGAAAAGCAGATAATATTTTTCATTAAGAACAGTGATTCTTGCCTCTGTTGAATCTTTCTCATTTTTTATTGCCACGGATTGCTCTTTCGCGGCATTCAGCTTGCCATCGAGATCTGAAAATTCAGACTGGAATGTCTTAAGAAATCCATTATGCTTGTCAATAACCTGTTCGATTAACCTGTTGCTTTCAATTATTTCTATCATATTTGCACCATCTGCGCATGAGGTATGCCCTCTATAAAGATTACGGTATCCGGGTCAATGCATCCGCAAGCCACTGCGCATGCTATTGATTTTTCACCCGCGATATTGGCGATTGTCGCGCCGCACAGGGCGTCTTTCACTTCCTCCTCGGAAACTTCATCGCCTTTATAGAAACACTCGTCCAGTTTAAGAACAAGAACGCCATCTTTGAATTTCTTTCCTATGATAGTCTTATCGCAGACGGCTACTATTTTTTGTCCTTCGGTGTCGTATTTTTTCATGTACATATTCAAACTACCCTGAACCGTTCGTTACTTGCCTCAATTATCTCGCCTGCGCTCTTCAACTTTTGTATCGTGTCTTCAACTGTTTCTTTTTTAATTCCAGATTCTTCTGCCCTGGATATAATATCTTCTAAAGGCGCAGGACCTTTATATTCATCCTGAAGTTCCCTTATGATTTCTCTCATTATTTTAATCTTGTCTTTCTGGCTCTTGCTTATACCAACATTGATGATATCGGCATCCAGCCGCCCTGTCTCCGGGTCAGTCATTACCTGCTTCAGGCTTGCCATCACGATTCTAATGACACGGGCTGTATCATCTGTTGTAATAACATCGCTCAGGCGCACGCGGGCGCTCGCCTCGGCAAGCCGGATAAGCGCTTCAAGCTGGCGCGCGGTCACAGGCACAGGGGAATTTGGGTCTTCGCCCTGTTTTCGCAATCCAAGGTAAAAATCAATAAGCTGTTTTCGTGCATCATCCTGGATTATGGGAAAGATGTTCCTCTTGGTATAAGCGATGTATTTACGGAGCATATCAGCCTCTATGACCGGCTGGATTACTTCCATTGCAGTAGTTATCGCTTCCTGGCTTATCCCGGAATTAATGATATTTGTCCTTCTTACTGAAAGCTCGCCTGCGTAATGCGCTTTCAGGATATGTTCAGCTATTGCGGTATCCCGGTTGACAGAAGGTTCGTCAGTGAGGATGAAAATCAGGTCAAAACGCGATAAAAGCGCTGGAGGCATATTGATTTGCTTTGCGATCGGCTCGTACCTGTCAAACCTTCCGAATTTCGGGTTCGCGGCACCGAGCAGCGCGCAGCGTGATTTCAATGTTGCCATGATTCCGGCTTTTGCAATACTGATTGTCTGCTGTTCCATCGCCTCGTGCATCGAGCTTCTGTCATCAGCTTCCATCTTGTCAAGTTCATCAACACAGGCTAGACCCATATCCGCAAGCACAAGGGCGCCGGCTTCAAGCGTCCACCTGCCTTCCCCGAACTCATCCTTGACCGCGGTGGCGGTAAGACCTGCGGATGTTGAACTCTTGCCGCTTGTGTATATGCCGCGGGGGGCAAGCCGCACGCCATAGCGCAGCAACTGGGATTTTGCTACACCGGGGTCACCCACCAGAAGAATATGCACATCGCCGCGTATTCGCGTGCCGTCTGGGAGTACCTTAGGAATACCAGAAAAAAGCTGCAATGCCATGGCTTCCTTGACCTCGTCGTAGCCATAAATCGAAGGCGCTATCGAATAGATTATCTTGTTGTATATTTTCGAATCGCTCCCGAGCGCCATTATTTCTTCGATATCCTCTTTTGATATCTCGATGTCCTCGAACTCCTTGTCTTCTATCTCGATTGATACGCCGTCAAGCACAAGGTCAAAGAACGTGCTTTTTCCCTGCTGTGTGCTTCTTTGGTATGAGCGCAGGATTCCCGAGATAACAACGCGGTCGCCCGGCGATACAATCCCGGCAAGGTCATCGTCAACATCCACATCCAGTGTTTGCGGCTGCTCGCCTCCACGCAGGTCGTCAGGCGATTCCTGTATCCGCAGTTTTTGGGCATCGATAAATTCGGATTCTTCATGTATGAGTTTAAAAGGGCCTTTACGCCCGCAGCTATCGTTCTGGCATTCGAAAGGCTCTACGAATTTTCCTTCAGCCTGCGGCATTAATGTTACATCCCCGCACCGCTGGCATTTGAAAGCAGCTTTGACGATCTTGGGTCTTACCTCGGTCGCTTTCCTGATAAGGCCGGATACGGCTATCATTTTGTTGATGTTTGCGCTTCGGAGTTCCCGTATCTGTATGCGTTCGGGAAGCCTGATAATCCTGATATGCGTATTTATGAAATCAACGTCAGCGGGAAGGTCAATTGCAGAAAGCGCCTCGTTTGCATGCGCCAGAACCTGCTCGGGATGTTCAACCAGTTCGCGCGCAAGTTCCATATCGAATTTTTCAATGTCGGGAAACTGGATGCCAAGACTTCTTTTTTCAGGGTATTCATTGGCTAATTTAAGTATTTCTTCCCAGTAATAGCGCTTGAAAAAATCTTCCCAGACCTGAAGTGATGATTGGACCATTCTGAATCTATCATAAAGTCCGAAGGGTATTTCAATGTTTCGAGACTGATTATACATTAGGTTATGTGTGCAATCGGTTAAGTGTAATATTGCGATAGAACACGGATTGCACGGATAAAGCGACACCTCGCTTTATGCGGTCTAGGGGTATGGTCGAAAGACCATACCCCTTCGTTTGATAAACCTTTCTTAAAGGTTTACACAGATGCGCGCGGATACGAAAATAAATCCGTGAAAATCCGTTTGATCCGTGTCATCTGTGTTCTATTTAACTAAATGGAGGTTAGATTATGTCAATCAAGATTAATTTCAATGGCGTAAACCATCTTGCAATGGCTACGGGAGATATGGACAAGACAATACGTTTCTGGAGGGATTTGCTGGGCATGAGGCTGGTTGCCGGCCTTGGGCAGCCGGGCTACCGGCATTACTTTTTTGAGATATCGCCCAATGACCTGATAGCGTTTTTTGAGTGGGAAGGAGTGGAACCCATGATAAAAAAGGAACATGGGCGGCCTGTCAGCGGAAGGTTTGGTTTTGACCATGTTTCCTTCGGTGTCGAGGAGGAAGAAGACCTCTGGAACCTGAAAGCAAAGCTTGAAGCCGCAGGATTCCCGGTGTCGGAAGTCATAGACCATGGTTTTATCCATTCCATTTACGCCTACGACCCGAATAACATCCCTATCGAGTTCAGCCATAATGTGAGCGGGATTGATATCAGGAAGGAACCGAGAATGGGAGACATTAAACCAACAAATGCCGCACTTGAAGGCTCAGAGCCACTGGATAAATGGCCGAAAGTCAAACGTGTTACCCCGCCAGAGGACAGGATAGTTTATCGCGGTGTGGGAAGCGAGCTTTTCCAGGGGTATGAGAGGGGATGAAAATCCCACCCATGAGACAGAACGGGCAGATTTTCCGTATAAGGAGCATCATTGTTGCAGTAACGAATCCCGTCGTGAAATCGGCGGGCATGTTAAGTATTTAAAAACTGGAAAGAATTCAACCAAAAATTTAATAGCAAGAATTACCCTTCAATAAGTATGGAAAGATTAAATGTTACAGCTATAATCTGGCAGGAAGATGATGTTTATGTTTCAAAATGTCCTGAACTTGAAGTTGCCAGTGCGGGTGACACACCAGAAGAAGCTCTTGAAAACTTGAAAGAAGCTGTTGAATTATATCTTGAGAATGCCAAAGCCCTGGGAATTTTGAATGATTTTGCTGCGCCCTTACATTCGCCAAATGAAAATTCAGGCAGCAAAAAAATTGGGGACTGTTACAATTCGTGTTGGTAGTAAGGTCTGGATACAATATCTATTTTCAACGGGATATTGACTCAACACACCATCTTTGAATATTATGAGCTCATGAGGTTTAAAAGGTTGCCAGTCCTCTCCATATGTTAACTTTTCTGTGGCTACAACAATTGCTTTTTCCCCAAGTACCTTCATCTCGGATATATTTACCTCAAAGTCTGCGTCTTTTAAAATCAAATTCCTGTCATTCGCATATGATCGCTCTACATAATATAAAAAATTATACCCACTATAATAACAAAAAAGATATTCCGAATTTGACATAATTATGTTAAAGTCCGCGACACGAGCAATATCGTCAGCTAATTTTTTTATAATGTCTCTTTGAACTTCTATATTTGTTGCGTTTTTTTCTTTGAGCGCATTCAAAATAAGAGCAAATCCCTTTTCAGAGCCTGTTTCCCCTTTGGGCTTAAAGCAATCTCTCACTTTTGGATGTGAATTATAGTAAGCCCCGAGCCCATCTTTACCATTATGAGCAAACAACCAGTCTTGATCAAATAACCTTCTTTCAAATGGGTGAGTATTTTCAAGTGAACGCCTAGAGCCTGCCATCTGCCGAATGTGGGAAACAAAAATTTTACTTTTAAATTCCATATTCCCAATTTTTTTAGCCAATTTACTATCGAATGCAGCTTTGGGTTCTTTATAAACAGTACTGCAAGCACCAGTATATAGTCCCATACCCCAGCCATCACCAATATCCGGTTTAGTACCACCTCCCCGAGTTAGTATCTCTTTAAAGCTAAATTGGGCATTAACTTCGAGATTTGCACAAATACCCATTAATTCACACATGGTTTCACCAATAGTCCAACATATACTTAATTATTTTGCATATTCAATGTTAATTACACTACTCTCATAAAAATCCATCTCCCGATATCGTCGTTCAATTATTGTATATGAGCCAAGACGGAGCGCCCCCGCTTCCGGGTGCGCCGCCAAAGGTGATGAACATTATTTATTCAAATGCACCACTTTTGGAGGCGGGAAGCCGTTAAAATACGTGGTTGAAGCGATTGTACAGGCTCCGATATTTTCAGCATAAAGCAAATCGTCAATCTGCAAATATTCGGGTAAAAGCGACCATCAAGTTCTTTCGCTTATCCCCTATTCCCTGTTCCCCTTTCTCACCTCATGGGCAAGGAATTCATCGAAATTCGTCAGGTTTATGAACGGCAAAAGTTAGAGTATTATAGGAATGAAAAGATATGCAGACCGCAAAACAAGAGATTAGCAGGCTTCTAACCCGTTACCTGATGATTGCTCTATTGAAGATGTTCAATATCATCTTTATGTCCTTCAAAAGATCGAACGGGGCATCAAGGATAAGGAAGAAGGACGGGTTTATACGCAGGAAGAAGTTGAGAAGCTCGTGCTATTACATAAATAAGAAACAAATATCAAATTCTCTCGAAGTTATTTTCTCTCCGCCTGTGTCATCTCAATAAGATCCAGCACTATCTTATAAACCCGATCGGTCATATAAAGAGAACTATCCTGATGTAGCCTTTCCAGCGCCTCTTTAACCTCCTCGTAACTCAAGATTTTACTACGATACGCCCTCGCTATAATACCTGCACTCCCGTGTACTTCCAAGCCGTAATACTCTGCGATTTCCCTTGCGCTTTTATCATCTGTAAAAAGAAGTTTAATATCATTAGTTTTGGCAAACACAATAGCCTCGGCATCAGCAAGTTCTATCCCAAAATCTTTTGCGATCTTAAGAGCTTTTTCTTTTTGAACCCCATCAAGTTCTTTAGTGGTTATCCAGCCAGCATTTCTTAATTCGTTTTTCCCAGGAGCATTTTTGCTTCTTATCTCTGATTCCACTGATTTTGGTACGAGTAAGTTATCAACAATTCTAAGACATTGGAAATAACCTACTTCAGAAAGGTGAATTATGGGACCGGTATTAGAAACAGCCTTCCTAATCCCCATGCAATCCCCATTTTACATCCTCTATTATTGCTTTCTCTTCTTTCGTGAGGTGCCTTACGCGCTCCAGAACCTGCCTTATACCGTCCATTATAACTTCATCTTTGTTGCGGTAGATACCCAATTTAACGAGTTTATTTAATTCTTTTGATAACTCGGCAGTTATCTCACTTTCAACTTTTACTGTTTCTGGCATTCAAATCACACAGGATATATTTTGATTGTAAACTATATTAAGTTTCTTGAAAAAGTAAGTTCACCTAAATCCACCTACAGGGGTTTTCTTCTACGACTCCAGCAGCGTCAGTGACCGTATCCATTCCCCTTTAGCCTCCCTCGTTGTCCCAACAACAAGTCTCTTCATGTTCCCGACCACCTCAACCATCCCCCGCGCCTCTATCCGCTCGCCAGCCAGCGCCTGCCCTGCATAAGTATGGGTATAGGAAAGCACAGCTAATCTCCGGGTGCCTTACTTCGTAATCGCAGGCTGTCGAATGAAAAACCCGCGTTGCTCATTTATTCAAATGCACCACTTTTGGAGGCGGGAAACCGTTAAAATAAGTGGTTGAAGCAATTGTATAGGCGCCGATATTTTCAGCATAAAGCAAGTCGTCAATTTGCAGGTCTTCAGGTAGCTCATCTGCCAGGGAAATAGTGTCAAACGCATCGCAAGTGGGGCCAAACGTAGCGCAGACTTTTTTCTCTCCATCCTTGAAGGAATGCAGCGGATAGTGCTGGTGATCAAAAACCTGTCCTGAAAAAGTATGATACACACCGTCGTCAAGGTAATAGCATGTTTTCCCGTCGCGGACAGCTTTTCCAACGATTTTCGTGATCAAGGTACAGGCTGTCGCCACCATAAATCTCCCCGGCTCGGCAATAACCTGAATATCGTCATTGGGGAACAAACGCTTTGTTTCCGAATTCAATTTCCGGGACAGGATGGAAAAAGATTTTACATCAGGCGTGTACTTTACAGGAAACCCGCCGCCAATATCCAGGATTTTTCTTCTTTTGCCTTCCTTATCAATAAACCCGATCTGGTAATTTCTTAGTTCCGCTTCCTTGAAAATCGAGGAGGCAAAATTCAAAGCCTGAGAATAGTTATCAAAATTATTGCACTGGCTGCCGACGTGAAAACTAATCCCTTCAACCCCGAGCCCTAAATTCACGGCTTCTGCGATAAGATCAACAGCCTCTCCGGGATGTGCTCCGAATTTTGAAGAAAGCTCAACCATTGAACCGGTATTAGGCACGCGGATTCTTAAAACAAGACCAACATCCGGGGCATGTTTTTTTATCTTTTTTAATTCTTCAATATTGTCAAAAGTAACTAATATCTTATATTCATTTAACTTGGCCAAAACTTCGGCAGGCTTAATGGTGTTGGCATAAATAATTTTATCCCAGATGAAATCCTGCCGTTCTTTCTCTGGCAAATGCTTGATATTATCATGAACAAGCATAAACTCGGGGAAAGAAGCCACGTCAAAACTTGCGCCCATATCATACATCGTTTTGACAATTTCAGGATTGGAATTTGCCTTAACTGCGAAATATGCCTGCACATCAGGCAATTTTTCCCTGAATTCACGGTAATTCTCCCTGATTTTTTCATGGTCTATAATAAAAACAGGCGTGCCGTGAACTTGCGCGATTTTTTCCAAAATTTCATTTTGTGTTTCGGTCATATTTTATCGTATTTTATCAAATTTTATGTGATTTATTAGCAAAACTAATTATTTAATCTACGAAAAGGAAATTTTCAAATTGCCATGGGTCGGGATTGAATTTTGCTGCCGGATTTTCTTTGAAAAATATTTTGCGGTTTTTAAGCGGCGTCCAGTCCGAGGGAGTGGAAATAAATTTTCCAAGATACGGTTTAGCAATATCCAGAACAAAATCATGGGGCAGGTCGTCGGGCAATTTGATACCTTCCCGCGGATTTTCAAGCATCCATAGTACGGCAGCAACAATACCTGCCGCCACCTGGAGGGTCGTGGCGTTCTGGCCTGGAACAAGAGATCTGGTTTCTTCGATGCTTAAAGAACTGCCCGTCCACCAGGAATTATATGGGTGCCCCATCAGGAGCGCGCCCAGGGTATCCTCGCCAGATATAATCTCATTTGTCATAATCCTTATCTTTGGCTGGAGTTCGTAATTCCGGCCCCGCAATTCCCAGAGCGAGGAAAGCGTATCGTGACAGGGCATATATGCATAATTTACCGTAGGCCGATATGTCGCCTTGCCATCTTCCCAGACAGTCAGGCGGTCTGAAAGGCCAAATGCTTCACCATGCCGGATCATCATACCGATAATTTCCTCATCCGGTATCCACGATCTTACCCATGTATTAATGCCCATCTGGGGGAAAAAAATCTGGTTTTTTGGTCCATGCGGAGGTATATTGGCAAGAGGCGGCAGCTTTTGCTCATGCGTGCCGCAGCCCATTTCAGCAGGCGCCGTCCCTTCTTCCCGCAATCCTTCAATGCTCCATGTCCCTACAAATTCATTAACCTCTTTTGGCTTGTTGGCAATTTGGGTATCCCGCTCGCTGCAATGGATCACTTTAATTCCCAGTTTCTTCGCAAGTCGGGGAAAATCCCTGTCTTTTGCAAGCTGGGCAATTTCTGCTTCATCCTGCGCAGATGCCTTTTTATCCAGAATCATACGCGCAGCAATATCCAGTAAAGCCTCCTTGACGAAGTGAGATATGAGGCCGGGATTTGCGCCATGGTCAACGACAGCAGTCGGCGCATCTTTCCAATCACGGGAAAGTTCCCGTAATTGCATTTGCCGCCAATAAAGGGATTTTTCAAACGGGCTCTTCGTATAAATTCCTTCAAGAGGATCCCAGAGTTCAATCGAGGTATTAACGTACAATACATTGTGGTCATGGCACCACTTAATAATGTCATTGGCGCCGATATTCCACGCTAAATCAATGAGCAGACCACTATTATCCACATATTTTGACAAAACCTGGTCTAAATTTTCCCGGGTGATTTTTTCACAAACATATTTTAATCCCTGGTCTGTATATTTTTTCAGGGCTTTCGATTTGTCTTCAAAATCAATTAAAGTAATGTTTCTTAGCGGAACATCGATTTTGTCCATTAGAACGGGCAGGGTGCATTGCGAAACTGAGCCATATCCGATAATAAGAATTTTATTATTAAATTTCTTTTTCATTGGTTTTTAATTCCGCAAGGCTTGATAGTATTTTAATTTAATTCCAGTACCTATGTTCTGATAAATAATACTTGCGGTTCTCGGTTCTGGTTTATTGGTTATTACCAAAGCCATCCTGAAACCTTACCAGCTTGAATTGAAAACGTCTCAAAAAAATAAACAGTTTCATATATCACTACGACAAACAAATACTGATGATAGAAATAGAAGTAAAGGCACGGGTTGATGACGCCAGAAAGATGGAAAGGGCAATTATAGCCATGGGGGCTACGCCTATGGGGATACAGGACCAGGCCGATACCTATTATAATGCGCCGAATCGTAATTTTGAGAAGACCGACGAGGCATTGAGAATAAGGGTAGAGGAGGATGCCTTTCTGACATATAAGGGCCCGAAAATGGATGCTTTATCTAAAACAAGACAGGAATTCCAGACTGTGATAAAGGAGCCTGAAACCATGGGAAATATATTGTCATCGCTCGGATTCTTCCCCGTGGCGACGGTAACAAAAAGAAGAAAAAATTACAGGCTTGGGGATTTTTTTATATCCCTTGACGAAGTACGGGATCTCGGGAGTTTTATTGAGGTTGAGATTCCTGTAAAAAATTCCAAAAATTATGAGGAAAAGGTCGAGAGTATTTTAAAAATCGTTGAAAAATTGGGTATCAGCAGGACATCAACAATCCGTGAATCATACCTGGAAATGATTCTCGGGAAGAAATAAACCGGCAATTGTTCGCCTGTAATAGAATAAATATATATACTGTAAAAATCTTTTCAGCGCCTATGAGCGTTTTCAGCCTGCTTAATCCTGCAATCCAGGAGGCATTGAAGAAACAGGGATTTACTTCTCCGACTGAACCGCAGGTAAAAACAATCCCGTCAGTTCTTGCCCGGGAACATATCCTTTTGATTGCGCCGACGGGTTCGGGTAAAACTGAATCGGTCGTGCTTCCGGTTTTTCACAGTTTCATACAGAAAAAAGAAGAAGCGCGCGGAGATGAAAGACGGGGAATTTCCGTCCTTTATATTACACCGCTTCGCGCCCTTAACCGGGATATGCTGTCACGTCTTGAATGGTGGGGGAAAGAGCTGGGGATAAAAGTGGCAGTGAGACACGGCGACACGACAACTTACGAACGGCAAAAACAGTCTTTAAAACCGCCGGATTTTCTTGTCACAACGCCTGAGACTCTCCAGGTGATGCTTACAGGAAAAAGACTTCGCAATAATCTCAAGACGGTTTCGCACGTGATAATCGATGAAGTACATGAGCTTGCATCCTCAAAAAGGGGCGCGCAGCTATCTATCGCGCTTGAGCGGCTTGTTGAGGTCGCAGGGGAGTTCCAGAGGCTCGGCCTGTCCGCTACTGTTGGAAAACCCGATGATATTGCGCATTTTCTTGCAGGGTCAAACAGGAATGCCCGCGTGATTGAAGTTTCGCTTATTAAAAAACTTGAATTTAATGTGGTATGCCCAAAACCGACTCCGCAGGACAACGATTCATCCAAAAAACTAATGTGCACGCCTGAAATGGCATCGCATCTGCGGGTAATCTCTGATATCGTTGGAAAACACAAATCCACCCTGATATTTGTGAATACAAGGGAATCCGCGGAGATGCTGGGTTCAAGGTTCAGGATGCTCGGGATACCCATCGGCGTACATCACGGCTCGCTTTCTAAGGATGCGCGTATTGAGGCTGAAAATAACTTTAAAAACGGAAGCCTCAGCGGGCTTATATGCACCTCATCCATGGAACTGGGAATCGATATCGGCGATATTGACCACGTAATCCAGTATATGTCGCCGCGGCAGGTCACGCGGTTGATACAGAGGGTGGGAAGAGCGGGGCACTGGGTTGGCGAGAAATCAAGCGGGACAATCATCACAACGGGCGCTGACGATGCTGCTGAATCCTGCGCTATCACACGGAGGGCGAAGACCGGTCAAATCGAGATTATCGATATCCATGAGAACAGCACTGATACGCTTGCAAACCAGATATGCGGCCTGGTTCTGGATTTCGGGGAGATATCCACAGAAGATATTTTTTCAATAGTCAAAAGGGCATATCCTTTCAGGGATCTGAAAATCGAGATGCTAAACCAGGTTATTAAGCAAATGAATGAAAACAGGCTTGTCTGGTCTGAGAATGACAGGGTGGGCAAGAAGAGAAAGACCTGGCAGTATTTTTATGAAAATCTCTCAATGATACCAGATGAAAAACGCTTTGAGATTTTCGATATAGTGAGCGGAAGAACCGTGGGTGCGCTTGATGAGGCGTTTGTCGTGGATTTTGCCGAAGCCGGCGCCGTGTTCATCGCAAAAGGCGAGATGTGGCGGATTATCGAGATAATAAGTGAAAAAAGCAGGATCAAAGTTGAGCCGATAAGCGACCCCGGAGCCGATATCCCGAACTGGGTGGGCGAGGAAATCCCGGTGCCGTATGAAGTGGCGCAGGAAGTTGGAGCCATAAGAAAGCGGTTTATGGCAAAAATCGTCGGGGGTGAAAGCACCGGAAAAATCATTGAGGATTACAGGAAAGAGTATCCCACGGATGATGAAGCTGCTAATGAAATACTCGAACTGGTACGCAAACAGCAAAATGCAGGTCTTACCGTGCCTTCTGACGATACGGCTATCATTGAGCAGGACGGCAAATCAATCGTTATCAATATCTGCGGCGGGCATAAAGTGAATGAAACCCTGGGGCGTGCCCTGACTTCGCTGCTTGCTGCAAAATTCGGCGCAAGCGTTGCGATGGAGATAGACCCGTACAGGATTAAACTTGAGCTTCCAAGGATGCTGAATGCCGAAAAAATAAAAGAACTGCTCCTTGCTACCAGTCCTGACCATATCGAGCCAATCATCGAAATGACGCTCAAGAATACCATGCTCCTCAAATGGAAGATGGTGCATGTGGCACGAAAGTTCGGGGCGCTGAGCCGCGATGTGGATTATGAACGCATAAGCATGAAGAAACTGCTTGAAGTGTTCGAGCATACGCCCATGTATGACGAGGCTGTGCGCGAGATTTTCCACGATAAGCTTGATATATCGCTGGCAAGAGACGTTCTTGGCAAAATACAGGGCGGAAGCGTGAAGCTTGTTGTGCAGCCCATAAGTCCGATAGGCGAAGCAGGTTTCATGGGCGGAAGAGAACTGATGGCGCCAGAGAGGGCTGACAGTTCCATAATGATGGCCCTTAAGAGCAGGATCATGAACGACCATGTGATACTTTTCTGCCTGAACTGCAAGAAATGGAAGTCAAGTACTGTTGTTAATAGAGTGCCGGAGCGTCCCGAATGTCCCCTTTGCAACAGCAGGCTGGTTGCGGCGCTTAAGCCCTGGGAGGAAGAGGAGATAAAAATCGTGAAAAAGCCTGAGAAAGAAAAGACGGAAGAGGAGAGGAAGAGGACTGAGCGGGTTTACAGGAATGCGAATATCGTGCTCTCGCACGGGAAGACTGCGGTTATTGCGCTTGCTTCGAGGGGGATAGGGCCTGAGACTGCTTCCCGTGTGATACGGAAGTTGAGGGAGGATGAAGAGGAGTTTTACAGGGATATTCTGATTGCTGAGAGGAATTATGCGAAGACGAAGAGGTTCTGGGATGGGTGAAGTGTTTAGCGATAAATCGTGATTTGAAGTACTAATTCATATTTTTATATATGGAATTAAAAATTATAATCAATGTATTCCTTAAAAGAACATTGCAAAAAAGTATATCTATCTGGTTTAATATTTATTCTTTCAAAAAACTGTTTATATTTTTCATCAGTTTTAGGGTCTCTATTAATCACACTTATACTTAAACTATTATTATAATTTAAAATAAAAGATAACAAATATCGTGCGTAAATATCTGATTCAGGAAGTGAATATCCTACAACAAATAGATTATTTGCAGCATCCTCTAATAATCTTGAGCGAGCTACTTGCCAAAGCCTTTTTAATATATCTGAATAAATCTCGTTTTTATTCCATATGGGCGGAATTATTAATCTTATTAAGTTTGAACCACAGTTTTTACATTTTATATGAAATCCAGACTCAGCTACTTTATGAGCTATATCGTCATAGAAAATCGATATTTTTCTGCACTCTTTATTGGAGCACATCAACCAGTTCATAGAACCATGTAATTTTAAAAGCGGTATACCCGAAAAAATTCTCATATCAGAAGCAGGAAATGTTACCTCTCCTTCCAGAAGATGGTAATTTAATTCTCCTTTTTCTTTTAGAAGAAAATGGTCTGGTATCAAATCATAATTAAATGACCTGAACAGATAGACTTTTCCCCCCTACATTCTTCAATCGTACACTCTCAATAACTCAATTTCACATTCTATCAACCGTTTTTTCTCACAAAACCAAACCGAAATATTTATTTCTTTGTAGG
>CABMII010000016.1 GCA_902386255.1 uncultured archaeon | reverse complement strand
AATTCTTAAATGTCGGTGATATAGTAACCATGGTGCGCAAGTAGTATCATTGCATTAAAGGATAAATAATTATTTATTGTGATGATATTACTTTATTATTCATAACTGAATTATGGAACTGTGCCCATGACATAATACGAATCATTAATATTGCCATGTATGATCATAAATTGATTAACTTGTTCCTCAAAAAAACTTAGATGCAAGCGTTGATTTCACATCGCACATGCCCGTAAAGGCGCAATGCTCGCACGGCGCATCTTCTGGTTTTTCAGGCATGATACCATTCTGTATTTTTTTAGTTTTTCCAAGAATCTGAAGAACATTCCTCCTTTCATGACGCCTGATTGCCGCTTCCCTCACAACGCCCCACCGCGCATATTCCACAAATCCGCGCCTGATCGGTATATCATATTTCTCTTCAGCCAGCACAGCATAGGCAGTCAATTGCAGCCTGTCGCCCTGCCATACGCCATTTAAAGGCATTTTGCCGGTTTTTATAATTGATGGTGTAAGTTCATCGTTTGTTCTTATTAATCTGTCCGGGCTTCCGGTCAACCCGAATTTTTCAGATTGGAGCGATTCATTATGGCTCAATCCACCTGCAAAAAAGCCGTTATACGAAGAAAGATTCGAACAAATAACTTCCAGAAGGGAACGGATATCCGCCACGGATTTTGCAAGGTTTTCATCACTGATGCCTGGCAATTCACTGCGATAAATCACAGGGATTTCCTTTGAAATGCGGTCAAGTTCCAGGTTCAGGATGGAAAGTTTATCCTTGCTATTAAAAGCCAGGTCGTACACCAGCGCCAGTTCTTTCAATATTATGCCCTCCAGATAGCCGGAAGTGACCTCTTTTATTAAATCATGTCCCTCATTCATGAAAAAGCACATCCTGGGACATTTGTGATAAATTGTGATATCCGAGACCCTTATCATGGAGTTCCAAAATACTGCAAACATTTAAAAATATTGCTATTTGAAATTATTAATTAACGGAAGTCTTTTGTAGAATCAATTTCTTACATGGTTATAATGAGGATAGGAACAAACCGCAAGATAATTCTACTTTCTTTAAGCCTCGCCGCACTTGGCTTTGCGTTTTTTCTTCCAGTATATACAGGCGCTTTTACAAATTCGGATTTTACCAGGTGCGATGCCTGCCATGTGCAGGTGGGGGATGAATTCTCACGAACTGCCATCCATAAGAGCATAAGATGTACCAGTTGCCACAATGTCACTGATTTCGCCCCTGATTTATATTCACATAATACAACAACCGCTGAATGTACATGGTGCCATAATGAGACAAATGCTACCCAATTTATCGGTGATGCGCATTCCAATTTCCAAAATGCCAGTTTCAATAGTTCCATTTTCGTTGGCAGAAATGAGATGTGTGTTGCCTGTCATACGGCTATTGACCTTGAAACAGAATTTCATTCGTATAAAAGTATGGATATGATAATTTCAAGTCATGGAGGTTCCTGGGAAACGCAGTTCTCCGTATCTGGAGATACTAAAACAATCAATTATACCAATTATACTGACTATTTGAATAATACAAATTGGACAAATAGAACAAGTAATCCATGAGAACAAAAAATATATTTATTATAATAATAGTATTTGTTTCTGTTTCGGGTTTTGCCAGCTCCGCTGCTAATGGGTCTGCAATTGTCTTACGGTCGCCCCCCGAT
Source organism: uncultured archaeon (assembly GCA_902386255.1). Lineage (GTDB taxonomy): Archaea > Halobacteriota > Methanosarcinia > Methanosarcinales > Methanoperedenaceae > Methanoperedens. Next base: position 19,695 of record CABMII010000016.1, on the reverse strand, counting down.
AATTATTTGACCAATATATCCGTAGTTACCGTTACGGGGGAAGCTGACCCGGGTGCGGAATTGAGTTTGAATGGCACATTCCTTCCAAACAACAACGGTATTTTTTCAAAAAACATAACGCTGGCTGAAGGATTGAACCGAATAATAGTCACGGCTCAACAGAACGGGAAGATATCAACTGCAATTGTGAATGTCACCCTTGATACGATGAGTCCCTGGATAATAATAACATCGCCTGATACGAAATACATTAATACGACGGCTCTTAACGTCAGTTACACTTCCAATGCTACAGATATAGAATCGTACAGAGTTCGCCTGAACAAACAGGAATGGGTAATAACCAATGAAACACGTTATTTATTTAATGCAACCGAAGGTCCGGCCTTTGTTGAGGTTCAGGCAATAGACCATGCAGGCAACATTGGAAAGGCGAGCCTGAATCTCACCGTTGATACCATCCCGCCATTAATTGAAATTATCAAACCTGACATTAATGAACCTATTGTCAGCAGAATTGTAGAAATTTCAGGCCGGACGGGGATAGGTGCCAATATTACCATAAACGGAGAAAACGTCACCAATAATAACGGTACATGGAGCAGCGAAATATTGCTTTCAGCTGTTAATAATCTTGTCCGCATAGAAAGCACAGACCTTGCCGGGAATAAAGCTGTAAAAACTATTAATATCCGCCCCGGGGAAAATTTCAGTAATACAATGCCGTTTTTGGATTTGAATCAATCCATTAATTTCAACAAAATCGGGAAGTTTGAAGAGAAAAGTCAAGCCGTTTCAGGAAAATATGTGAGCTACTTGTTTGATAATAATTATTCTGATTTTATGGGATATTCCATTAACAATTCGGAATCCGAAACTGTATGGTTCAACAAAATATATATTTCAAATTTCACAGCCGAAAATACCAGCGTTTCCGGTTCTGTTGCCAGATATTCCCAAAACATGAAATTCGGCCTGGTGCACTATGCAGGTGTGGAAATGCATGACAACAAAATGGGAACCATGCTTGTTGATATGAGACCGCCTGAAGACATATATTCCACAGCGAGGGAATTCCTCATGAACCAGACGCCTGGACGGTTGAGAATCAATGTCTCTGCTGATAATAATGTGACCCTGGAAAAAAGGGACACCGGGACTACGGCAAAATATTATATCGACCAAAGCTGGAAGGAATGGCCGGATGTCACGTTCGAATTGCCGGATGGTGTAATAGTAACTGATATTAATAACGGGGTCAGGCTGCAAAAAGATAATAAAGAGGCATATTTGATCACTGCAAAATTTGCAGGCGGGTCGGCGGATTTCACTTACGAGAGCAATAAGATTGTGGCAAGGGTCAATAATTCCCTGTTGATTTTCAGGCAGCACGCAACTACCGGCGATAATATTTATGACAATCTCGTAACCGAAGGGATTTCAAACGGGACAATCGGCGCTGAAATATTCATTGATTCTGCAGAGTCGTATGATGTGGCTGCCTTTGGTGATATGTCGGTTCGTACCGATTTCCCTGATCCCAATACAATGGACCTGAACGTGAGTTCAAATTCGATGAACGGGACTGTACTGGTAGTTAATATCGGTGGCAATTTATATAATAAATTATCAAATTACAATCTTACCATAAGATATGATGGGGAAGACATATATCCCGCGAACAATTTTGAGGATATCATTGATTTGACCAATGATTTTGGTCATTCCGAATACCTGCTCGTAACTGGAAGCACCGGAACTTACATTTTTGTTTCTGTTCCCAAATTTTCTTCACATATAATTTCATTTGGTTTTGAACCAAAACCTGAATCATATGCTTCAGGAATTTTTGATATGCTTAATTTCTTAACAAGCGGGCTGTTCATGGCTCTTCCTGCCGGGAGCAGGGAAGTGGTATTCAGCCTCTGGTGGTTCGGGAGTGTTATGATGATTTATATTTTAATAAGAAAGGCCGTTAGGAAAAAAAGATAAATCGTGAATTTACATATTAGCCAAGTATCTTTTCAAATAACCATCCGTATTCCTGCGGTTTTGTCAGGAATTCAAGATTCTTGATATCCCTTACAAGACCGTACATTTCCCGGCTTTTTTGTAATCCGAGTTCCTTTAAACCGGGAGGCTTAAGAAGCCGTATCTCGGGAACGCTATCATATCGAGGATTTTTCACGAACCCCTTATCCAGAATGAAATACGCGCCCCCGCCTTTTTCCTTGATTGGCGCATAAATGGATTCAAAGTCGCGTGCTACCCAGTTTGCCATTTTCAGCACTTTGTTGGAGGAGTTGATGGTGAGATGACCATAGCCCGGCGGAATTATCACCTTATCCCCTACACTTGCTTTTATTAGAATTGCATCTTTTATTTTATCATCTTCAGGTTTTTGCAGAAGATATTGCGCTTCACCGCTTAAGACTTCATATATCTCAGGAAAAGTCACAACAGTCCCGGCAATTTTTGGGTGATAATGCCCTGCGGTTTTCACAAATTCACACCCCAGCATGCGCGGCGGGATAACAGTGACGTCGTACCGCAGATTATGTTCTTTCATCGTGAGAGCATCATTCCTGCTGAGCGAGAGTTCACGGTACATATAATATAATTCGACGTTGTTCGCCCTTTCGAGCCATTCACGGTCATAGATAACATCCTTCATTTCAAAAAGCATCCGTACAGCAGGTTTAACCCTCTTTGTCCCGAATTCCAGTATGGTTTCCATCAACACTAAATAGGCTTTGAATATAAATATTTTTAGTGGCAGAGATATTCATTTTTTTTTCCATATTCTCACTTTCCGTATTTATCTATTTATTTCATTTGAGTCGCTCCTTTTCGCTTTCAATGGAAGTAAGAACGTAAAAGTGCTCCCCTCACCGTACCTGCTCTCTACCCGGATTTTCCCTCCGTGCAGCTCCACGAGCTGCTTTGTAATCGCAAGCCCAAGCCCGGTGCCGCCATATTTTTTGCTTATTCCCGATTCAAGCTGCTCGAACTTACGGAAAAGCCTGCCAATATTTTCTTCTTTAATTCCTATGCCGGTATCAGAAACAGAAATCTTCGCCATGTCCCCATCTTTTTTCGCTGTTACGGTTACAGTCCCTCCTTCCTCCTGGCTGAATTTCACGGCGTTATCAAGCAAATTGAAAAGAATCTGCTTGAATCTCTGCTTGTCAGCCGCTATAAACTCAAGTTCCGGGTCGAATTCCGTTTTCAGGAGCACTTTATGCTTCATTGCCTTTTCTTTTATGAGAGAAAGGGTCTCTTTAATAGTTACGGGGACTGACATACTCTCAGGCGCCAGTTCTATTTTCCCGGCTTCTATCTTGCTCAGGTCAAGAATATCATTGATAAGGGTAAGCAGGAATTGATTGCTTGTTAGGATATTATCCACAAAATGTTCCTGCTTTTCGCTTAATTCTCCTGCCATGCCCTGTTTTAAAAGCTCGGAAAACCCGATGGACGCATTCAGGGGTGTGCGAAGTTCATGGCTCATATTGGCTAAAAACTCGCTCTTGGCTTTGTCTGCAGCTTCAAGGCGCAGGTTTTCAAGACGTAGCTCTTCTGCCTTTTTGCGCTCTGTAATGTCAGTGTGGACAGAAATCCAGACCTTTCCATACTCAGGGTGTTCAAAAGTCGAAACGTTTGCACGGCACCAGAATTTTGTACCATCTTTTTTAATATTAAGGACTTCTCCGCTCCATTCCCCGGTCTCGTCCAGGGCTTTGATGATTTCTTTTGCGGTTTCATCAGGTCTCTTTTCGGTAGGAGCATTGACCAAAGAGACATGTTTACCAATCAGCTCGTCTTTTTCATAGCCAAACATTTTCTCAAATTTCGGGTTGGCATAGACGATTACGCCGTCGGCAGCACGAATAAGATATACTCCTTCCGACATGGTCTCAATAATTTGACCCTGGAATCGCAGCCTGTCTTCAGCACTCTTGCGTTCAGCACGCGTGCGCAGCGACATGATACCATACGTTATGTCGCCAGCCAGTTCGGTCAGCAGCTTTATTTCTTCCAGGTCAAATGCATCCTGCTCCTTTGCGTAGATGTTCAGCGCTCCAAAGGGCTTACCGTTGGCAACCAGAGGAAGTACAATGGCTGAAGCATAGCCTCGCTTTATTGCATCGGCGCGCCAGGATGCATAATTTGGGTCAGTCTGTATGTTTTTTGCAATGCCGGTCTTGCCTGTTCTAATAGCCACGCCTATGTAATCTCTACCGAGTTCGTTGTCTGCCCATGTCATGCTCAGTGTTTCGAGATAACCTTCCTCATATCCAGCCTGCGCCACCGGGCGAACTGTTTTTTCTCCATCCCCCTCCGCAAAACCGATCCACGCCAATGAATATCCCCCGGCTTCCACGATTCTCTTGCATATCTCGTGTAATAGTTCCGGCTCATTCACGGCCCGGATGAGTGTTTGATTGCATTGGCTGAGCGTTCTATAAGCCCGGTTGACCTTGCGCAATTCCTCCTCAGCCCGCCTGCGTTCGGTGATATCCAGGCAATATTCTATCATCTGGATAACGTTGCCATTATCATCAAAAATGGGAAAACCGTGAACTTCGACATTCCTGGCATTACCGTCTTTATCATAGTGAATATGCTCTACGGTCGCAGGTTTCCCGGTTCTCTTTACTTCCTCAAGCGGGCATACGTGTTCGCCTGAACATGGATTGTTTCGCATGTGTGTAAGTGCATGACACTTTGAACCTTCGGCGAGCTCGCCCAGGCGGGCAGCAGGATTCGCCATTAATATGGAGTAGTCGCTGGCATTTATAACATAGAAAGGATGCGTGAGAGATTCAAAAATACTGTTCAGGAATTCTTTTTGTTGTATGATTTGTTCCTCAGCATGCCTGCGCTCAGTGTCGGCGCGATCAATATCGCCGCCGATTACCTGCGCTATTCTTGGAATGACGATTGAAATGATAATCACGGATAAACCTGCCGTTACCGATTCCGCCAGAACATGATTCTTAATCAGAGGAAAAATGACGATATCTATCTGGTCCGAAATTAAAATTAAAGCAATCGTAACCGGAAGAAACACCCTCATCAGCCGGGCACGCACCGATGAGCCGGTAAATGAGCTTACTGGCCAATAATCTTGCCCGGCGGCGGAGATTAGCCCCAAACCCATAAACACAAAAGCAACCGCCGTGGTCAAAGCCACAGGGATTATTGTCCCGCCGTACAACAACGGCGTTCCATACAGATACCCGAGTAACATCACGAATCCGACCAAAGTTATGATAGTAGCAAGGTATGTTGCTACACCTTTAGGGCGCTGCCTCCCTGCCTGAGAAGTGAGCAATAATAGAAGCGCTGACCCGGCCATTAAGAAGTTTGCAGCCGTAATGGGAGACATACGTCCTATGGGAACAGCGTCTAATTTTTCTGGTTTAAGATAGAGCAATTTCTCAATATCAAGTCCTGCACCCGTGAAAAAATCGATAAGTATTAAAAAACACACCAATAAGACCAGGAATGCGCCAATCGTGGCAAAAGTCATTGCCTGAGGATGTTCCGGCTTGCGTGCATAGACAAACAGCGCAAAACTCAGTATGATGAACGACAGGGCGGTGCTGGGTGCCATCGGGATGTAATCGGGGTTGATTCGGGCAAGAAGGAGCCAATTCAGCGCCCAACCTATAACCGCTGCGCCGCTGATGCCTGCTGTTATCGCAATGCACACGAGCGTCAGGCGTTTTAAAAGAAGGTCGGTTTGCATATCCTCCATTCTTCACCTCACTTCCTATATTTCTTCACTTTTTCAATGAAATCCGGTACATCAACGGGTTTTGGTACGTAATCATCAAAACCTGCTTCAATGAGTCTTTCCCTGTCCCCTTTCATGGCATATGCAGTTAAGGCTATCACAGGTGTTTTCTCATACCCGGGCTTACTTTTTATTATTCCGGTTGCTTCGATGCCATCTATGCCGGGCAGCATTATATCCATGACAATCAAAACATAGAGCTCTTTTTCTGTTTTCTCAATCGCTTCGTTCCCGTTTGTAGCCTCGTGGACAGTAAAACCCATTGACCTGAGTATTTCACACACCAGTTCCATGTTCAGCGGGTCGTCCTCCACCACCAGTACTTTGGTCATTTATTTTCACCTCCCTTTTTCGCTACCAGCGGTATTAAAAACGTGAAGGTGCTGCCTTCACCGTATTTACTCTCTACCATGATTTTACCTCCATGCAATTCAACAAGCTGCTTTGTTATCGCAAGTCCAAGTCCTGCGCCGCCATAATTTCTGGAAATTCCCGAACCGAGCTGCTGGAACTTGGTGAATAATTTTTCAATATCTTTTTCTTTGATTCCTATGCCCGTATCCGATACCGAAATTTTCACCATATCTTCTGATTTTTTAGTTGTGATGGTAACGGTTCCCCCTTCCGGCTTGCTGAATTTCACAGCGTTATCAAGCAGGTTATTCAGGATTTGCCTGAATTTAATGCGGTCAGCTTCTATAATGTCAAGCCTGGGGTCAAAATCTTTTTTAAGAACTACATTACGCTTTGCTGCATTTTCTTTTATGAAAGCTACGGCAACATTGATGACTTCAGGCACGGAAATCTTCTCTATGACCAGTTCCATTTTTCCCGCTTCTATCCTGGCAATGTCAAGAATATTGTTGATAAGGTCATGCAGGTGCTTGCCGCTTACCAGGACATTATCGACATAGTGCTCCTGTTTTTCGTTCAATTCCCCGGCATTTCCCTGCTTTAGTAATTCAGAGAAACCGATAACAGCATTCAACGGGGTACGAAGCTCATGGCTCATGACTGCAAGAAACTCTGATTTTGCCTGGTTCGCACATATGAGTCGCTCGTTTTCAAGGCGCAGTTCCTCTATCTTCTTGCGCTCAGTAATATCCATGAAAACACCGTACATCGCCGGTTTGCCCTTATATGTAAAAGGAATTGAAGTTATTTCAACATCCACGGAAGTGCCGTCGAGCCGGAGGAACTTTTCTTCAATCAGCGGCGCTGTCTTTCCTTCCTCTTGCATGCGGATTCGTTCTTTAACGAGCTCACGATAATCCAGGTGGATAATTTGAAGGACAGGTATTCCGAGAAGTTCTTCAGGGTTTGTCGCGCCAAGAATACGTGCTCCTGCCTGATTCATAAGTACAAATTTACCTTCGCTGTGGATAGCGATTCCGTAGGGAGACATATCCACAAGACGGCGGTAGCGTTCCTCGCTTTCTTTCAATGCCTCCTCCGCCAGCTTGCGCTCGTTGATGTCCACGACCTGCGTGACAAAATAAAGCGGCTTGCCCTGTTCGGAACGTATCAGGCTCGTCGTCATCAGTACCCAGATGTAGCGGCCGTCACGATGCCTATACCGTTTTTCGGTCTGCAAATATTGAATCTTTCCTGCAAGGAGCTGCTTCTGAGCCTCTATGTTTTTGGGCAAATCGTCGGGATGGGTAATCGCCTGGAATGTTGTTTTAAGCAATTCGTCTTCGGAATAGCCGACTATGCCGCAAAGGTTCTTGTTAACGCGCAGCCAATGTCCGTCGGTGGACACGAGCGCCATACCAACGCCGGAAAAATCAAACGCCGCCCGGAAGCGCTTCTCGCTTTCTTTCAATGCCTCCTCAGCACGCTTGCGCTCGGTGATATCCAGGAAAACACCGTACATCGCCTGTTTGCCCTTATACGTAAAAGGAATTGAAGTTAACTCCACATCCACGGAAGTTCCATCGAGCCGGAGGAACTTTTCTTCGATCAGCGGCGCTGCCTTTCCTTCTTCTTGCATGTGGATTCGTTCTTTAACGAGCTCACGATAATCCGGATGGATAATTTGAAGTACAGGTATTCCGAGAAGTTCTTCGGGGTTTGCGGCGCCAAGAATTTTGGCTCCAGCCTGGTTCATAAACACAAATTTACCTTCGCTGTGGATAGCGATTCCGTAGGGAGACATATCCACAAGACAGCGATAGCGTTCCTCGCTGTCTCTCAGTGCCTCCTCGGCACGCTTGCGCTCGGTAGTGTCACGGGTAATACCCATAACAGTATTCGCTTCGCCTGCTGTATCCTTAATGGGAATCAACCAGGTGTCCTGCCAGTATTTGCGATTTTGGTACGTTATCGTCTCTTCGCTATAAAGCGGCTCGCCTGTTTGAAAAATCTTTTGCAGGTTGTTCTTCATTTGTTCATATTCATCTGGCGGGAAAAACTCTATAAGTAGTCTTCCTATGATCTCTTCAGGTGCGAGTCCAAGTTGTTTAGCCGCGAAACTGTTTACGTATCGAACTTGATCGTTCCGATCAACGATAAAGATGGCATCGTGCGCCCCTTCAGCCAGCAAACGATAGCGTTCCTCGCTACCCTTCAATGCCTCCTCAGCACGCTTGCGCTCTGTTATGTCGCGAATTATCCCCACGGCATGCCATTTATCCTGAATTTGCAAGGCTGAAATGGACATCTCGACAGGGAATTCGGTACCGTCCTTTCTAAGAGCGGAAATTTCAATAATCTGTCCAATGAATCGCCCTTTGCCTGTAGCCTTAAAATCTTCAAACCCTTTTTTGTAAGCATCATGATATTTCTCAGGAACCAGAAGAGTATGCAATTCTTTGCCTGTCACTTCTTCAGCTGTGTATCCAAATATTCTTTCCCCGGCAGGATTCAAATAATAAATTCTTCCATGCTCATCCATTGAAATGATAGCATCTAATGCCCCAACTGCTATTGTGCGGAACTTTTCCTCGCTTTCCCTTAGCACTCCCTCAGCTTTCTTGCGCTCTTCGAGGCCCTGCTCCAGCCTCTCAGCCATCTGGTTAAAGCATGCTGCTAAAACCCCCACCTCATCCCTGGATTTTATATCCACTCTTGTATCCAGTTTACCTTTCCCGAAATCTACAGCCGCATTCCTTAATTTTGTTAGCGGGTCTATAATGGATCTTGAAATACGCGCGCCAAGAACAATCGCTGTGGCAAAGGTCAACATACCTGCAATTAAAATATATTTTATTGCCGTCGCAATCGCATAGCTGACATTCTGGTTTCCTACTCTAATCTCTTCATCTTCCAAGGCAATAGCATGATTTATTGCCATCATGAGTTCCTGTTCAGCCGTTTCGAAATCTTTCCATTTTTCCAGGATTATTGACCCTGAAGCACCCTGCTCTTTTAATGCTATCAATTCATCACTGGTATTTTGAAACTTTTTGCCTTTAGTTTTTATATCATTCAAAAGATACGTCTCATTCGGAAAATATGTATATACCAGTTCTTCATATCTCAAAAGCGCAGCATCGTATTGTTTTTTTGCTGATTTTATGTTTTCTTTTTCCACATCCCCTGAGATAATTTCACCCGGTTTACTCTCTGTTTTTATGAGAGCAAACTCGCTTGTAGAACCTACTATTCTAAGGTTGGCTGCGCTTATATTTTGAAGGGTCTCGATAACGGGTATACTTTCTCGTGCAACTTCGTTATATGAGTTGTTAATTTGATTGATAGTATTAATCCCGACAATAGCAACTACTATGACAAGCAGGCCGACTATCAAATGCCCGAGGGTTAATTTATTAATTAATTTCATTTGTATCCCCATATATATTTATCATTTGTTTACCCCATTTTCGCTTATCGGCAGTAAGAATTAAAGGCGATGCCTTCTTTGTACCTGCTTACTGCACAACTCATGCTGATACCAATTAAAATCCATGTAACCCGCTTTTTCTTTGCACAAAGTCTCAATCACCCCTTAATCCCATGATATATTCACGAACACGGACAGACACGCATTGAACTTACAAATTAGTATATTGCGCTCATTATTGAAATAAGTTTTTATTTCATTAAAAAGGCGTTATACCTAAATAGACCCGGTTGCCGGGTTGGCGCACACTTCGGATGATGCAGTACAAAAAATATGGTCGCCGGCAAATCTGTGAGCCGTCTGCGCCGCCGTTTTTCTGATGGCTTTATATCATTGGCTTGTATCTACTTCGCCCTATATTTCTCCATTCTTTCTATGAATTCAGGCATATCTATAGGTTTTGAAATATAATCATCAAAACATCCTTCATTGAGTATTCTTTCTTTATCCCCTTTCATTGCATGTGCGGTTAAAGCTATTACAGGCACATCTTTATATGCACAATTGCTTTTAATCGCCCTGGTTACTCCGATACCATCCGTGTCAGGCAGCTTCAAATCCATAAGTATCAAATCGTAGAGTTCTTCTTCCGTCATCTTTAACGCTTCAGCCCCGTCTTCCGCTCCGTGAGCGGTAAATCCTTCTCCATTGAGTATTTCGAGCATAAGCTCCTTGTTGGAAGGTGTATCATCCACCACAAGCACTTTTGTCATGCTTTCCTCCTCCTTACTGATGGCTTCCTTTTCTTTTGTGTCTTCTTAATAGTTTCGCCAATCTGCTTTCTTGTGCAGTAAAGCACTCGTTGCCATTCGATTTTACCCGTGTTTTTTCGCTTTCAGCGGCAGTAAAAATGTAAAGGTACTGCCCTCACCGTACTTGCTCTCCGCCCATATTTTACCCCCATGCATCTCCACTAATTGTTTCGAAATCGCCAGTCCCAATCCGGTGCCCCCATATTTTCTGGAAATGCTCATATCAAGCTGCTGGAAGGTATGGAATAACTTTCCCAGATCTTCTTCCTTTATTCCTATCCCTGTATCAGAAACTGAAATCTTTGCCATATTTTCTTCCTTCTTTGCCGTCACAGTCACAACTCCCCCTTCTGGCTTGCTGAATTTCACCGCATTATCCAGAAGGTTGCTCAGAATCTGCTTGAATCTTTGCCTGTCGGCTTCTATATAATCCAGTTGAGGGTCAATTATTTTTTTCAGGATTACATTACGCTTCTCTGCGGTTGTTTTTATAAGATTAAGGCTCTCGCTTATGGCTTCAGGCACGGCAATTTTTTCTACGACCAGTTCTATCTTTCCCGCTTCCACCCTGGTCAGGTCAAGAATATCATTTATCAGGGTTAGAAGGTGTTTGCTGCTTGTAAGTACATTATCCATATAACGCTCCTGCTTCTCATTCAAGTTTCCGGATTTCTTTGCCTTCATGAGTTCTGAAAAACCGATGACCGCATTCAGGGGAGTACGCAGCTCATGGCTCATGATTGCTAAAAACTCTGACTTTGCCTGGTTTGCGAGAATGAGACGTTCGTTTTCAAGCCGCAGCTTCTCGGCCTGCTTGCGCTCGGTGATATCCCGGAAAACACCGTACATCGCCGGTTTGCCTGTATAAGTAAAAGGAATTGAAGTTATTTCAACATCCACAGGCGTGCCATCCAGCCTCAAGAGCTTTTCTTCAATCAACGGCGCAACTTTTCCTTCTTCTTGCATGCGAATTCTTTCTTTGACGAGCTCATGATAGTCCGGGTGTATGATTTGTAGTACCGGTTTTCCGATAAATTCTTCGGGGTTTGCCGCACTAAGGATTTTTGCTCCTGCATGATTCATAAACACAAATTTACCATCGCTGTGGATTGCGATTCCATACGGGGAAAACTCCACAAGACGCCGATTGCGTTCCTCACTATCTTTAAGGGCTTCATCCGCCAATCTGTGTTCCGTGATATCCCGCCCAAAACTTACAGTCCCGACAACTTTGCCGTCCTCCAATATCGGCGCGGTGTTCACCGATAAAACCATGACAGTTCCATCTTTTTTGAATACATTGGCTTCATACTGCACAGATTTGCCGGCTAATGTCTCATAAAAAACCTGTTTTATTCTGGGCAGGTCGGCAGGCATTATTAATGGTGCAAAGCTTTTCCCCATCCACTCTTCCATGCTGTAACCGCTAATCTCTTCAGTCCTCTTATTAAAGAAGGTGAATTTTCCCTGTCTGTCCAGCATCCATATCAGGTCGTTGGAATTTTCAATCATGGTGCGGTATTTTTCTTCAACTACGTGGAGAAGCTTTTCTTCGGCTTCAGCAAGTTTTTCGTAAGGCAGTTCCACCGATGACTTATACATGGCAAGATAAACAAAGTAGAAACCTGTGATTTTAAGTAAATGCGCCGCAATTTCATACTGAAAATAGAATAAGTCGCTGAAAAATATAATAATAAAACTGTATACTAAAAATATCTCGGTCTCCTTTTCTTTTTTTCTTTTTGCATAAAGGTAGCTTGCATACAATAGAAATATTCCGGTTATGAGTAAATGAAAAATCCTGTTTGAAGAAAAAATACTTGTAGGAGGATACAGGGCTGATAAATAGTCCCGGTAAAATAACCCCGAAACAAGACAGGCTAATGATAAAACGGCCGCGCAAACAAAAAGGACAGGTTTGTTAATCAAAGAAGGAAGCGTGTCTTTATAAACATATGCGCTCGCAAGAAATAACGGCGCTGATATCAACCGTGCCATATTCCAGAAGATTGCCGACTTCTCCGGGGAATTATGCGTGATGAAATCAGGCAGGAAGGAATAAGAAAACGTATGGAAAAGGTCAAGAACCCCTACCACAAGAAAAATCGCACCCATGAAAAGAGCATGGTTATCCTTGCTTCTGCTGTATGCATACCACGTCATGGCAAAGATGGAAAACGACACGAAGACGGAGAACAACTCAGCTAAAAATTCAAAATCATCTTTCAATAAATCAGGAATGTATCTCGCTGATTCAACGAAATACCCAATGAAAAGCACCAGCGCAGTGATTGCCAGCAATTTTAAATCCAACTTTGTTATTGCCATCCAACTCCCTGATATATATTCAATTTACTTAATTATATAATTTACTGCAACTCAACCCATGTTGAATTTCTTCATATGCAATCCCTGACCGTGAAAATATTTATTCAATGACTTATTGAACACATAGGAAAATTATTTAAAGATTCGAACAGATTTATCTATATAAAAACACGGTGGTACTGATAAGGGCTTGCTAATCCAAAAAATTAGTCAAGCTGCATGGAGGAACAATAATGGTGGTGAGTAAATTCAACGTGGGGAATACCTTTAGATTATGTGAAAAGGAGGAAATTACATGACAAATGTCCTGGTGGTGGAAGACGACCCGCTGAACATGGAACTTGTTTGTGAAATACTCAGGTCAACGGGTTTTATTGTCCATGAGGCTACAAACGGGAAAGAAGCGATTGAGAAGACAGGAAAACAACTCTATGATTTGATTGTCATGGATATAATGCTGCCCGGCATGGACGGCATCGAAGCGACCAGAATAATAAAAAGAAAGCCCGGGTATGAGAAAATACCTGTAATAGCTTTAACAGCATATGCCATGAAAGGGGATAGGGAAAGACTCCTTGAAGAGGGTTTTGACGATTACGTACCGAAACCAGTTGATGTATCAGAATTTATGAGAATAATAGAGAAATACAAGGTATGAATATGGAAACCAAAAGTAGTGAAGATAAACCAACAGGCTTGAAAGGGAATTTAAACGAACATGAGCCGCCGGGAATGCTCACAGATATGGTTTTGTCCCGCGCTTCCGTTCAGATCCTGATTCTCATAATTCTTACCATATTAGTTTCTGAGATATTTATTGTGGCGCTGAGCTATTTTCGATTTTACTTTCCTACATGGCTGGACGATATAATCTTCAATCCTTTCTTCCTGGTTTTTCTGCTCTCTCCATTTACAGGTTCGGAAACCGAAATATCCTTTGTTATATTCAATCCTACTCTGTTTGTTATCTTTCTTCTGCCTGTCGTTTACGTGTTTTTGTTCCGCCCATGGGTCAGGCGGGCAGCCGAAAGGAAAAGAGCAGAAGAGATGCGTATTAAAAAAGAGCGCATCGAGTATGCACGAAAAGTCAAGAATGAGTATATAATCAATATGAGCCACGAGCTGCGCACTCATTTGAATTCAATCATCGGCTTTTCAGAACTTATGAAACAGAAGATAACCGGTGAATTAAATGCAAAACAGAACGATTATGCCAGCAATATTCATTCAAGTGGAAAGACACTTCTTGCCATAATAAGTGATCTCCTTGACCTCTCCAAGATAGAAACGGGTAAGGTGGAACTTGTTGTCGAGAAAATATCTGTCCCTGAAACAATAAATGAAAGCATCGGTCTCATCCAGGAAAATGCTGCAAAGCAAAATGTACTCATCAAAAAAGAATTTGACCCTGCTGTGGAGTATATAGAAGCAGACAAACACATTTTCAAGCAGGTTCTGGGCAACCTTCTGGATAATGCGGTGAAATTCAGCAAGGAAACGGGTGGGGTTGTAACCGTAGCGACCAAAAAGGAGGGCGATATGGTGGAGATTTCCGTCTCTGATACCGGCGCAGGCATCAGGGAAATGGATATGAGCAAACTATTTACCCCATTCCCGCATATCGAATCCGGGTTGATTAGAAAATCCTACGGAACCGGCATCGGGCTTGCAATTTCTAAGAATCTGGTTGAGCTTTGTGGAGGCAATATCCGGGCTGAAAGTGAGTTTGGCGAAGGCAGTACCTTTACCTTTTCATTACCTCTGAAAACCGAAAAGAATACGTAAAATAAAGGAAGAATCCGAAGGTTTTGCCATGAATTTAAGGCACGTATAATGAAAAAGTTATTTGTTTTCTTGGTTCTGGCTGCATTATTGGGGTTTGCCGGATGTGTTGAATCACCGGGTATTAAAGAACAAAAGCCAGCAGACATAAACAAAAGCCAGGGAATATTGGACAATGCGAACAGGTTGTATGATGATTATAAATGGAAATTAGACCTGGTAGTTGAAATCCAACAGCGTACAGATGCTTTAGGGACAGAGGCGCCTGTAGAGAATTACATCGAATGGAAGCGCAGGAACAACGAAAGCATAGACGCCGGGGAGAGGCTTGCAACGTATATAATAGAACACAGGGATGTATTAAGCCAATACTGGACTTCGGATATACTTGTTTTGATTGCTAAAAATAAGGTCACATTTGAAAGGGACAACCAGGGCATAGAGCAGAAGATTTATTCGCTGGAACACCCGCAAAAGCAGTATGGGTGGAGAATCGATTATTACGGCAGGGAGGGAAGCCGGGATTTGGGAGTGTTAACATTCATAAATAGGGGCAGGAACCTATCAAACGTGAAGTTCAGGTTTGTGTTTTATGTATCAGGCGGTGCCCTGTATTCGGATGAATCTATTCCCATAGGAGATGTTGCTTCCGGTGAGACGGTAAGGAAGAAAGTTTCCCTGCCAGGCCGGTATATAGGAGAGGAAACCTGGAGCCAGGAAAAACTGTTTCTCTACATAAACGGGAGTATCAAAGAAATAATGGTATATGAAAATGATGAATGGAGAGAAGAGAATATAAATATGAGCGGTTGACTTTTATTCTATGTAGAAATTTTCCCCGGGGACATCATTATTTCAACTTCCTGGCTCCTGGTTGTGATCTTCCTGCCTTTGGAATCGAGTTCATAATATTCGGCAGTTGCAGAAGGAAGTGTGATTGGCTGCTTTGAATCGATTCTAAGGGTATAGTTAAAGCTCACCTTGCTTGTAGCTTCCAGAACCACTTCAAACATTGTGCTTCCGCCCACAAGAGTCACATTATCCGGCAGCGAGTCATTAATATTCACTTTCGTGTATGCACTTCCTGTATTTTCAGCAATTACCGTTACAATCACAGTATCTCCGGGGTTGACAACAGAAATGTTTGTCTTTTTCGTGAGTACAATCTTTGGTCCAAGCACCACAATCTTTGGCTGGTTTGATTGGACGGTATAAGATTCGTTCCCTACTACGAACTCGGCAGTAGCTGCTGGTAATACGATACCTTCTTTGCTTGGCTCCAGAGGCTTTACAAGATAGCGGTAATTCCATTCATAACCTGCTGGAATATCAGCTACCCAGTGCAGCGACTGGTTGATGAGGAATTCAAAACCGTCCGGGAGAGAATCCGTAATACTCACATTTTTAAGATCGGAGGTTCCATTGTTTCCTACTGATAATGAAACACTGGTATAATCCTTCAAATACATCGTGCTAACCGTATTCTTCGTAATGGAGAGATTCGCCTGAGGTTTGCCGAAGATCATGGAGTTCAAAAAAATATACGTTCTGCTAAGCTCTTCATACACGGTATTAAGAGGTTCAAGCACGGGTGGCGTTACAGAAGGCACTGGCGTTGGTATCGATATTGTGATTTGAGGAATCGGCGCTGCGGGAGTTGCAGTGGACGTTGGTGTTGTAATGCCTGGGGTTGGTACAGGAATTTTCTTTGCGGATTTAAGCTGTAGTTCAATTTCCTGGCTCTTCGCGCTTATCTTTCTACCTTCTGATCCGAGTTCATAATATTCAGCAATTGCGGCAGGAAGTGTGACGGCCTCATTGGAGTCTATTCTAATGGTGTACTTGAAACTTACGTTCATGGTTGCTTCCAGGAATCCTCCAAACGTTGTACTGCCGCCGACAAGAGTCACTTTATCCGGAAGTGTGTCCACGATAGTCACCCTCGTAAGGGTACTTCCTGTATTTTCAGCAACCACAGTCACAGTTACAGTATCGCCCGGGTTGAATTCTGAAACATCTGTCTTTTTCGTGAGGACAACCTTTGGTCCGTACACCACAATCCTCGGCTGGTTTGATCGCACGGTATAAGATTGGTTCATTACTACGAACTCTGCCGTAGCTGCGGGAAATACGATACCTTCTTTGCTTGGCTCTTGTGGTCTTACCAGATAGTGGTAGTTCCATTCCTCATTGACAGGAATATCAGCAACCCAGTGTAGCGGCTGGTTGCTAAGGAGTTTAAAACTGTCCGGTAGGGAATCTGTAATATTCACATTCTTAGCATCGAGCCTTCCGTTGTTTTTTACGGATAATGAAATGATGGTGTAATCCTTCAGGTACATCTTTTCAACCGTGCTTTTAGTCAGGGAAAGAATCACAGGAAGCTCGGCTGCCATTGAAATGCTCTTTACGGACTCAGCCATGTATGGAATATCCATAACATCATATCCGCTGACGTTTGCTGATATGCTGAACATCTTCTGTTCTTCAAGAATGGGTGATGCGAATGTAATATTCTCGGTGATTGTTTCCCCTATTTTAATTCTATCATAATGATATTTTAAACTTCCTTTATTTACTGGAAGTCCCGTATCAATGACCATATTAACATTAACTGCATCAGCCGAACCTGTATTTTCTAAGTTAACCGTCGCAACAACTTGAGTAGTGTATGAAGATGTGTATTTATCTTCGTCGGTCTGTATTGAGACCGCAAGGCTTGGAGTGCCTCTTGAATCCAATTCTATTATAGCCCATGGAGCATAATTTTCAAATGTCCACTCTTTTGCATTTTGAGCAGGGAGTTGGTTCGCAGTTACTTTCAATCCACCGTCAGGCACAATATACGATTCTGCCAGCCGGAGAGGAACAGTGCCTATGAAACTGCCATTTTTCGATATATTCAGCGCCACGAAAGGTTCAACAGGTTCTGCAGGTTCCGCGCTGTATTTTGCCGATTCCACGGGTACCGGGAACGATACAACTTCAACTGAATACCCGCCGTATGTGAGCGCCTCGCCGCTCATTAGCCTGCCTGTCACGCCCATTGTCCACTGCAGTTGTGAATTATCAAATGTCTGGGGGAGATTAAACCCTAAGAAAATCAAGGCTATTATAACTCCCAATATCAAGCCTTTTTTTCCTTCACTGAGAGAGAAAATATTTTTTAATGACATTATTGAATTTCATATTGATTTCGTGTCTCATCCTTCACAATCTTCGCAAAACTTTTTTTCCGAAGTTATGTGGAGGCAGCAGATTTTATTTTCCATCGTTTGCTTCTCTGGATGAATACATCCATAGCGGCTTTTTTTCACTGCCTACGTTGCGGCGTTTGATTTTATTCATCTCAAGCAGGATTTTTACGAGATTCTCTGCAGTTGATTTGCTGCAATCAAGACTGTCGCATATTTCGCGCAGCATTTTCTCACGGCCATCGAGCAAGGTTAAGACCTGTCCGGTAGTAAATTTCTTTTGATATTGATGTTGTAACTGCATCATACCACCCCAATCAATAAAGCGGTATATTCTGGCTTAAGCTTTACGCTCTGAAGCTTTGAGGATAAATGGGTTCTTCACAGGCGTTTGATGTCTCTTCATGGCCATTCACCCGATTTTCTCTTCAATTTTGAGCAAGCGGCTCTGAAGAAGCCTGACGAAATAATATCCAGACTCTACAAAAATATATTGTATGCGAAAATTATTTATGTAGATTTGACTAATATTAATATTAGTTATAATAGTATTTGCTTAAGGATTGGGTTCATCAAGTTATTAGGCAATACCAGTAATCTATGATTGGAGGTAGAGTATGAAGGGGTTTAAGCCAGGGGTTTTAATTTTATTGTTACTTGCAGTAACAACTACTGCATCGGCATTTACAGAAATCGGAGACAATATAACTGTTGCTAATAACGTCACGGCACAGAATTTTTTAGGTAATTTAAGTTGGTCATATTTATTAGGAATTCCGACAAATTTTCCGAACTCTACGGTTGCAAGTTATAGCGGCAATTTCCCCAACAGCACGATTGCAGGTTATGGGGGGAACTTCCCGAACAGCACATTAGCGGGCTATGGCAACAACTTCCCTAACACTTCCGTCACAAACATTGAGGGTGTGAATACTGCTCAGAATACTTCAATTTCCACTCTCCAATCCAACGATACAGGTCACGATTCAAAAATATCTACCATCCAATCTAACGAGACAGGATATGCAAAACTTGATGGAACCAGGACTGTAACAGGCAGTTGGAACTGGGGTGGATTTAATCTGACAAATGTGTTAAGAGTGGCTGCGTCTTTTTTTGAAGGAGATGGTTCAAGATTATCGAACCTGAATGCAAGCAATCTCACTGGAACCTTCAACATATCCACGGATACCAGAACTAACTTCCCGAACAATACTGTTGCTTCAAAAGAGGCAAGCTGGGATGTTAAAACCACACTTGCAGAAGTAAATCAATCCGCAAATCTATATAATATAAATGGCTCAAATATTACCTCAGGGACAATCCCTTCAGTCTCAAGGTTGCCAGCAGGGACCGTGATATTACTTGATGCAAACGAAACTCTTGTAACAGGGACGGCAACTAATACAGAAGCAATAAGTTATAGCTTAAGCTCTGCCAATGCCAGTTTGTATTCAAAAATAATAGCTGAGGCAGAATTAAATGTAACCGAAGCCAATACTAATCCTTTTGAATGGAAATTTGATTTAAAGGATGGAACAACAGTAGTAGATAGTTTTAATTTGCAAGCCCCTAAAAACGTTTTCAAAGTGGCAGGAATTTTGAAATCTGCCTTTGTTGAAAAAAATGCCCAAACGATTTCAGTTTCAGTAACTGCGGTTACAGCTCAGGGAACATGGGGAGTTAGAAGTTTGAGAGTTTATGGTGTGGTGTAATCATGACATGATTATTTAGGGTGGCCATGAAGCTATACCTCTTTTTATTTTTGGCAGTTTTCGCAATCGGTATAGCTTCTGCTGAAGTCAGCATTGTAAACGATGTTAATTTCAACCTCGGCAACGACGCTTACATAAAAGTTCTTGCACCCCAGACCTCAACAAACATCACGATATACGGCTCAACAGACTCGCCGGCATCCACCCTCCAATTTTACATCAACGGCACACCAATACGATTCACGGCAAACACAAACAAAACACTGTCGAATATTTT
>CABMII010000015.1 GCA_902386255.1 uncultured archaeon | reverse complement strand
TTACAAAAATAAATGCAAAAGAGTCTCATTTTTCGTTTTGTGATGGAAAATAGAAGTATTTGATTTGAGGTTAAATAGAGTATTCAGAGTAGCTTGTTCGGAACTAAGCTAACTCGGAAGTACTGTAGTTTGATGATTATTTGCCGATGTTAAAATGGATGGCCTATAAAATCCCTGGAAAAAGGTTATCAAGCACGTGTAAAAAAATAATATAATTACTTATATTTAAACTTGCGAGATAGAGATGGTTATCAATTGTTTTAGATTATTCAGATTGGCATAATACTGATTTCCTTTCCCGGTTCTCAGCCTTTCCACTTCCTCTTTCTTTTTTATCCTCAGGACAAAACTCCCATGGCACGGCTTGACGTAAGGCATAATAACATAATCATTCTCCACAGCCACAGGGATAGGGTTCATCCCTATCAGATAAGTATTGAAAATCATGTATCCCTGATGGACATAATAGATTTCCTTAAAATTCTTTTTTATATAATCAGCGCATTCCTTTATTGTACCACTCGATAGCAGTATCTCGTAATCCAGCTCATCAATGCAGCCCATGATTCCTATTGTTTTTCTCCTCTTATTGTAATCACACTTTGCCTGATCGGCAGGACCTTCCCCGACCTCGCCACAGCTTCCTCGACTATCCTTTGCAGCCCGAAGCAGCAGGGAACTTCCATATTCACAAGCGTGATGCTCTTGATGTTGTTATTCTTTAGAAGCTCTGTGAGCTTATCTACATAAAACTCCGCATCATCCAGCTTGGGGCATCCTATTATCACAGATTTCCCTGCAAGGAAATCCGAATGGAAATTGGGATATGCGAATGGAACGCAGTCGGCAGCTACAAGGAGTTCACTATCCTTGAAATATGGCGCTTCCGGGGAAACGAGCGTGAGCTGCACAGGCCACTGCCTCAATTCGGAGTTTTGCCGCGCTGCCGTTTTTGCAGGAGCTTTCTTATCGCCCCTGAAATCCATCGCCATGCTTCCAGGGCATCCGCAAGGCAGGCTTTTCTCTGCTTTTTTCTCAGCGATTTTTGGTTTCAGGTGCACTTTCACAGCCGCCTCATCGAAATCCGGCGCATCCCTTTCAATTATCGTGATCGCATCCTGCGGGCAGTGCCCGAGGCATGCCCCAAGACCATCGCAGAATCTGTCATCTACGAGCTTTGCCTTCCCGTTTATGATCTTTATTGCTCCCTCGGCGCAGTTGGGAATACACATGCCGCAGCCATTACACTTTTCTTCATCAATGGACACTATACTTCGTTTCATTTATTATCATACTTCATATTAGCCTTTATAATTTATAAACTTAATGGTTTTAATTTATAAGAATATCTTATAATTTGATTGTAAAAAATAGAAAACTATTTAATAATCGAGTGATTATCAGAATATATTATGCGAGAATTTCTTGACCTTGATAAAAGAGACAGGGAGATATTGTCCCTGCTTGAGCTCAACCCTGAAATGTCACAGAATGACATGGCCGAAAAACTCAAAATATCCCAGCCGTCGGTCAGCGCCAGGGTTCACAAGCTTAAACAGAAAGGGGCGCTGTCCCATGTTGTAGGCATGAACCTGAAAAAAGTGAACCTCTACATGGCAAAGGTGGATGTGATTGCAAACAACACCTCATCAGTGCTTGAGATTTTCAAGGACTGCCCGTATTTCCTGAATGGTCTTATCGTATCAGGAAAGCACAATCTCTGTCTTTTTTTCATTGGCGAGGACATAGCCACGCTTGAGGCGATTGTCGACGGCCATTTAAGAAGCAATCCACTGGTCAAAGGAGCAGAGGTCAGTATTGTTATAACCACGATGAAAGACCTCATCATGCCCGTGAAGATGAACTTTGATACAAGCAGCACGCCGCCATGCGGAAACGGGTGCAACTGCAAAGAATGCCCACACCATATATCAAACAGGTGTCTCGGGTGTACTGTGACCAATAGCTATAACGGGAAGATCTGGAAGTAGCCAATTCAAAAAAATTGTGCTAAATAAAAAGGAATTTCTCCTCTTCCTGTATCATTTCATCTATTTTTTCCGCGTACTGCCGCTTCAAACTTTCAATTTTCTCCCGGGGCAGTTTAGCCACAATCGGACAATTCTCATCCACCGCATCCACATCAATAACCGGGTATAACTCGCAAAGAGCCGGGCGGCATTTGTATATACGGCATCGGTTCTCCTTATTCAGGAAGATACACCGCCCTTTAATCATCTTCATCGCATAGTAAATACCATGCTCCCCTTTTGCCGGCCTGAAATATTTGCAGGGATCAAGTTCCAGCGCGTACTCTTCCCTGACCTTTGAAATCAGTTCCGAAACTTCATCCCGCGTCAGGACTGCGCAATTGCGGCAGCACATAGAATTGCAGAGTTTAATATCGCAATCAAAGGCGCTATCCTGCGTTCTCATGATATTCGGCTACCAGTTCTCAGCCAGTACCTCATAATATGATTGCGGATGTTTGCATGCTGGGCATTCTTTTGGCGCTTCGGTACCTTCATGGATATATCCGCAGTTGCGGCAGTGCCATTTCACGGTTTTGTTCCTCTTAAAGAAAGTCCCGGCTTTTGCAATTTTCAAAAACTCCCTGTACCGCAAATCGTGAAACTGCTCAACCTCGCCAATTTCTGTAAAAGATTCGGCGACTTCGGGAAAACCCTCTTCTTCCGCAGTCTTTGCAAATCCTGGATAAAGAGTCCCCCATTCGAGTTTTTCCCCTTCCGCTGCCGCAAGAAGGTTATCTCCTGTCTTCCCAATGACCCCTGCCGGATACACGGCCATTATCTCAACATTCCCTCCCCGGAGGTGTTTAAAGAATACCTTCGCATGCTCCTTTTCATTATCTGCGGTCTCAAGGAAAATCGCTGAAATCTGTTCAAGTCCCTCGTTCTTTGCAGCGCTTGCAAAGTAAGTATAACGGTTTCTCGCCTGTGATTCGCCAGCAAAGGCTGCAAGAAGGTTCTTTTCTGTTCGGCTGCCTTTAAAATTCATATTTGATTTCTCCCATTGCATAAATGCTTTTTACCTGTATCATAAGCTTTTGGAATTTATAATCTTGCAAAATAATATGCAGGATTTTGCTTCAAAAGTCATCCGTTACGTTTAAATACAATAATGTCGCTATTGGCATGCGATGGGCAGGTAAAAACTTTTTTAACACTAACCCCCACTCCCCAACCTGCCCATCATTCTAATTGTTAATTCCAAGCAATCAAATTAATCTGGCAATCAAAAAATCGGTTAGTCCCATTTTTGTTATAATTTGTCTGTTATTTGATAGCCCCGACATCGGCAAAACCCTGCCTCTGCCCGGTTCCAGCCTCACGCAAAAGTTGTTCCTTGTTAAATAACAGCTTAAGGACATTCCTGGCATGCTCTCGCGTGCGGTTCTCCATGAGCCACGCAAGTTCGGTCTCGTCTTTTGCCTCATCTTCGTGCACAAAGACCTCTATGATATGCCTGTTTGTCATCAACTGCGCCTGTATTATCCCCTGCGATGCTTCGTGCGCGCACATCTTATCGATGGCTTCCTTTCCGGGCATGCCCAGGGCCATCACAATGTTGCATCCTTTTTCCTCTATCAATATTTTACATGCCACGGGAAGGTCTTTTACTCCCGGTACTGTATAGCGTTCTATCCCTACAGACGCCCCTTTTTTTAGCTCATCGATTGCGATTTTTCCCATGTTGATTCGTGAGAATGTAGTATCAGCTATTCCGACTTTGTGCATATTTGCTTACTTTGAAGGATTCAAAGATATATTAAATGATTTCTTTTTTTGCAAAAGATATACATGCAAGATAGTTGTATTAGCAAAAAGTAACAGGAATTATAAGGAGAAACCCATTATGAATCTTGAAAATAATTTGTTGATGATACCGGGTCCTGTACCCGTGGCGCCAAGGATACTCCGCGCCATGTCAAAACCCATAATCGGGCATCGCGGCAAGGAATTCGGCGACATGTACAACGAATGCAGGCTGGTACTGCAGGAACTTTTCGGTACAAAAAATGATATCTATATCATAAGCGGTTCGGGCAGTTGCGCCATGGAAGCCGCTGTCGGGAATGTCATCGGGGAAAAAGACACGCTCATAACAATAGAGAACGGCAAGTTCGGGGAACGCTTCAGGGAAATTGGCGAGCGCTATGGCAATGTAAAAGCTGTCAAATTCGACTGGACAAAAGGCGAATCCATAGAACTTGACCGCGTGGAGAGCGCGCTGGCTGAAGGGGCAAAAGCCATTACTCTTGTGCATAACGACACCTCTGTCGGCATCAAGAACCCGGCAAAAGAGATAGGCGAACTTGCGAAAAAATACGGCGCCCTATTCATTATGGACGGCGTGACCACCATTGGCGGGGATGAAGTCCTCGTTGATAAATGGGGCGTTGACATAGCTGTGGTCGGCTCCCAGAAGTGCATCGGCGCGCCGCCGGGGTTGTCAGCCATCTCGGTGAGCAAGAAAGCATGGGATTCCATGGTCGAGAAACCGCCTTATTATATGGATTTGAAAGCATACAAGAAATCCGCGAATAAAGAGACAGCTCAGACCCCTTATACACCTGCTGTCCCGCTCTTTTTTGCACTGCACGAAGCGCTTCGCATCGTTAATGAAGAAGGACTGGCGGCGCGCATCAAGAGACATGCCATGTATGCAGAAGCCCTCCGGGCGGCTGCGGCTGCTATGAACGTGGAGATGTTCCCGCAGTTGAATAAGTACAGCAGATATTCAAATACGGTTACAGCCATGAAAATTCCAACAGGCATCGACGACAAGAAACTGCGCGGAGGCATAAAGGAAATGGGCATCCAGATTTCCGGCGGGCAGGGGCCTCTTGAAGGCAAGATATTCAGGATAGGGAGCATGGGCAACATAAGCAAACTGGATATTTTAAGCACCGTAGAGGTAGTTGAAATAGTGCTTCACAGGAATGATGTCGTCAAGAAAATGGGGCCTGGTGTAGAGGCTGCAAGTAATATATTAAAATAAATAATAAATTAAAAAAAAGAATTACTGTTGTGGTTTTAACCGCTCAGTAATTTTTATATCGTCAAGCACCTTGGCAATTAGCGCTTTGGCATTCTGGAGATGCGCTGTCCCGCTACCTGCCAGTTGCGTGAAGTTGTCCTGGATGAAGACTTCATTCTCCTGCATCAGGTAAATATAATAAACAAGTATGCACCAGTAAACAGAACCACCTAAAAACACCGCAGCACCTATAACAACCATCTGGTTAAAAACCAGATAAGTTGTCATGCCAAGGGGGTACAGTTTTTCAATTGCAATCCAGAAGTTAAGCATTATTATCAAACCAAGGATTATAGGCACTATCCCGATAATTCTAAGGTTATTTTTACTGAGTCTCATCTCTTTCCACCGTCGCATAATATGCAAGTTCACTATATAAACCTGATGCCTTTGCACGATATCTTAATTATACATGAATTCAAACATATTACAGGGAGAAATACAGGAGGAATTTGAACATGGTTAAAACCGGAGATAAAGCCAAAGATTTTACTTTAAGCGACCAGGACGGCAAAAATGTGAAATTGTCACAGCTTAAAGGAAAAAGAGTTCTGCTGTCCTTTCATCCGCTTGCATGGACACCTGTATGCGCAGACCAGATGAAGTCGCTTGAAGAGAATTACGGCAGGTTTGGGAAACTGGGGGCTGTTGCTTTGGGCGTAAGCGTGGATACAGTCCCATCCAAAAAAGCATGGGCTAAAGAACTCGGTATTAAGAATACAAGGCTCTTATCTGATTTCTGGCCGCATGGCGAGGTTGCAGATTTGTACGGTATATTCAGGGAAAAGGAAGGATTTTCCGAAAGGGCAAATATAATTATCGACGAAAAACAGCAAGTCGTGTTCATGAAAGTCTACCCGCTTTCGAAACTTCCGGATATTGAAGAAATAATAAAATTTCTTGAAGGTTTAAAATCAAGTTGAAAGTTTCTTAGATAAAGTTAAGTATCAATCAAACTATCGCGAGCATGAAAAATCTATCATTGCAGTCACAAACCTCGTACTTAATGATACCCGTGATTGCTAGCGTTTTTTGCCTATAAAGGTTTCAATTCTGTCTGGAAATATATTTCTCGACAACATCCAAACCCTGTTCGACCGAACCGTGATAGCAGCCCGAAATCCACAAAATTATCTTTACACCTCACGGCAGATTCCCTTCCCCGCTCAGCTCATGCTGCCGCTCGATATTCATCTTTATCAATATCTCAAAAATCCTCTTGACCTCTTCACCGTCCAGCCCTCTCTCAGTCGCCGCATTCGCCACCCTGTCCAGCACAACCTTGTTCTGTTCAACATCATTAATCGGCATTCCTGCTGCTTTCTTTGCCTCAAGCACATCCCTGGCAAGCGCCGTCCTCTGCTCGATAAGGTTAAGTAAATGAGTATCAAGCTTCTCAATTTTCGCCCTGACCTCTTTTAGCGGCATGTTTTTCCACCTGTATCAGTCGCCGTATTTATTACCTTAGTCCTTATCACTTTTCCGCCCATCCTGCCCCACACGGGCTCAAGCTTATCAAGAAGTTCAGGGCTTCCAAGCGCAGTATAAGCCGGTCCTGTTCCTGAGAGGCTCACACCCTCGATTCCCACCTCAAGCGCCGCCATCATGGGCTCTGCGCTGAAACCAAGCGCGGCGCAGTAGAGGAATCCGTTAAGCGTCATGGCTTTTTCGAAATTCCCGGCGAGGGCTTCTTTATACGCAAGCTCAACCCATTTGCCTATGAGCTTTGAGCGTCCCACGTTAGTACCAGAACTGAATACCTTTTTTTCGGGCGCAAGGATAAGCACCTCAGAATCGCGCTCAACCCTGCTGATAAGCTCCATCTTCTTGTTATCCGTAATCACAAATCCGCCCAGCATGGAAGCGCAGGCGTCATCAAAAGCTCCTGTGATTGTCACTTTTGCGTCCAGCGCCGCACGGACGCCTATTTTAACAGCCTCAAGGGGCGGAAGCGTCTCACCCAGCGCATCAAGGGTCGCAAGCACCGTGGCATTTGCAGCTGCACTTGAACTCTTAAGCCCGCTTGCTATGGGTATCTGGCTTTTTGTTGCGACCTTTGCGCCAGACGTTGAGCCGAATCGTGAAAGGGTGATTTCAACGCAGCGCTCGATAAGGGTGGTATCGCCGCCCTCTTCCATGTATCCCTTGATTTTTTTATCTTCCGTTAGTATAACTTCAGCCTCTGTTTTAAGGTCAATGCCAAAGGCTGCTCCTTTCCATGTGGCGATTGCATTGATTATCGTTCCGGCGCCGTATGCACAGGCGTATCCTGATTGTTTCATAATATTTCCATTCTCACAGTCGTAAAAACAGGCCCTCGCGTATCAATTTTTTTCTTTAGCCCCGTAACATAACGCTGCACAATAGGGTCAATCCTGATATTTATCTCGGACGGCACTTTGATTATCCTTACTCTTGTTTCAGACCCGTTGCCATTCTTTGCAGCATCCTCTATCTCTTTCGCGCAGCGGGCAGCGAAGGCATCGATATACCGGATACCCGAAGTTACGCCGTTCTTGAATGCTTCATCCCATTTCGATGTTCTCGGCAATCCAAGAATGTCGTTTTTAAGGGAAATAATCTCATTCATAGCAGCAGGACCGCAGAGCTTCGTGTTCTCCTCAGGCTCAACGACCTTGACCCTGATATTCTTATCAAACAACTGCCCTTCCCATGCTGTGAATTCGCAGGGACTCGGCGTGTTTCCGTACTGCTCACATATTTTTACGATGGCCTCCTGAATCTGCCTGCCCGTTTCTGTCGCCGGTGCATCCTCTACGAATACCATAGATGCAATTTCGCTATCTGACATCACCCAGCCGGTCTTGTACTGGAACTGTGGATACGTGAGGGCGCGGACATCCATAGAATCGTGCAGTATCATCGCAAGACGCTCAACACCCATCCCCAGGTTCATAACCGGGTACGGGATATTATACTGCGAAAGCGCAGAGGGCGAGTATATCCCGAACGTGGCAACTTCTACCCAGCCGTCCTTGTATTTTGTCTTTGAACCCACAAGTTTCGGATGGTATGCAAACACCTCGGTCTGTGTATCAGGCACATAATACTTACTCCTTTTTTCATCAGGCCTGAAAGTGAAATTAGAAAAACCAAACTGCGATAGAAGCCCGGCAGCCACGGCTTTTCCGTCATCCACGCTCACGTTTTCATCCATTATTACGCACGATGCCGAATAATAAGCCATAAGGCGCGTGGCGTCCTCTGCCTGCTCCCGCCTGAAGCACCTGTCCACGGAAAAGAGCTTAAGGGGTGTTTTTCGATAATCGATCATTTCCCCGAGACTTATGAACCACCCGGAGGTCATGTGGCTTCTCAGGGTATTCTGGGAACACGCAGGAACAAGTGATTTGAACTCCGGGAATACATGGTCTATCATCACAGCGACTTTTGAATCAGGGACTTTTAATTCCGATGCTATTTCAGGGACAAGGTCATCCCCTTCTATCTCGCCTTTCTTGTACGAATGAAATATCAGTCTTATTTTCTCGATTCCTTCATCTGTGATGTCCCCCAGGATGGTTTTTATCTCTCCTATCCTTTCATCCGATATCCCGACATTGGGTCTTGGAAGACCCCCGACATAGAAGCAGCGGTCAAGGACTGCAAGCGCCTCGTATCCGAATTGTTTGTGGATGTCCCTGTCCTCCACTATGATTGGGTTCATGAATTCTTCAAAACCGAGGCGCATATAGGCGTCGCGGAGGCGCTGGATGGTGTCAAAAACAGGATGGGGCTTGCCATATTTCAAAGACACACGCGGGTATTTTTCGTTGATTCCCGGGCTTGAAACGTATTTTTTCCCTTCATTCCAGGCTGCGTCAAAGTCAGCCTTTGTCGCTTCTTTAATTTCGTCAGGATTGAATTTCATAATTTCTATTTTTCTCCGATAACCGGGTTTATGAATCCCCCTCTCATCATCTGGTCAACAAGGACGAGCGCCACCATAGCTTCCGCCACCGGGACAATGCGTGGCGGAATTGAGGGGTCATGTCTCCCTGTGATTTTTATTCTTGTATCTTTCATAGTGCCAATATCAACAGTACGCTGTTCCTTCGATATGGAAGGCGTCGGCTTCACGGCTATCCTGCATATTATCGGTTCACCGTTACTGATTCCTCCGAGGAGGCCACCTGCATTATTGGTCAGCGTCCTGATTTTATCATCGCATAGCGCGATGGGGTCGTTCATCTGGCTCCCTTTCATCTGCGCACATTTAAACCCTGCCCCGAACTCGACACCTTTTACAGCGCCAATGCTCACCAATCCGCAGGCGAGTTCCGCGCTCAATTTATCAAATACCGGCTCCCCGACCCCCGCGGGAACCCCTGTGCTTATTATTTCAACTATACCGCCAACGCTATCTCCTTCGCTTCGTGCAGCGTGAATCATAGCCTCCATCTCTACAGCAGCATCCATATCCGCGCACCTTACAGGGTTTTTTTCAGTATTTCCCCTGATATCTTCAATACTCACTGGTTTTGCGCGAATTCCTCCAAGTTCAATTACATGGCCAATGACTTCTGTGCCATAGAGTGAAAGGAGCTTCTTTGCGACTGCGCCTGCGGCTACGCGCCCGATGGTTTCCCTGGCTGATGACCTTCCTCCTCCGCGCCAGTCACGAAAGCCGTATTTCAATTCATAGGTAAGGTCTGCATGTCCCGGGCGCGGGGTATTCTTGAGCTCTTCATATTTGCTTGAATCGACATCCCGGTTTTTGACCATTATTGATATCGGCGCGCCTGTCGTCTTTCCTGAAAATACGCCTGAAAGAATCTCTGCTTTATCTTCTTCTTTTCTCCGGGTCGTTATATCGCTCTGCCCGGGTCTTCTTCGGTTTAACTCCCTCTGGATATCGGTTTCATCAAGCAGAAGACCTGCTGGGCATCCGTCAATCACCACGCCCACACCATGACCGTGGCTCTCGCCCCATGTTGTGATCCGAAACAGTGTGCCAAAGGTATTTCCAGACATGCGCTATTATTTATCTTTATTGTTTATATATGTGCTTGGAATTACAATTATGATTGAGATTTTCATCGACACCGACAAATGCACAGGATGCGGGGAATGTATCAGGGTTTGTCCCAAAGGCCCGAGGATTTACAGGATTGTGGAGAAAAACGGCAGGAAGGTGGCTGAAGTTATGGACAGGAGTTTCTGCATAGGATGCACTACCTGTGTAACTGCGTGTAAACCAGAAGCCATCCGGTTGGAGCGGGGATGGTAAAGTAATACCTTGCCCAAAAAATCAGGTAATAGATGATAACGCCACGGTCATGACAATTTTGTCATGATGATAAACCCACTCCCCAACCCGCCCCCCCAACCTGCCGCTTATATCTCCGGTGGTTTATCATCCACAATATACTCTTATAGTAGCACTAATAAAAACTATGTTGTGAACAAATTATCACCAAGATAATAACAATATTGACAGAATGTGAAAAGATTTATTATAAAGCAATCCAGTGATACTATGTTAGTACACTACCATGGTCGTCAGGAAAAATATATCGCTGGAATCGGAACATCTCAAGAAACTTGAATCCCTCATCGAAGAACACGAGGGAAACTTAAGCGCAGCCATCCGGGATGCAATTGATATTACCGAAGTATCGCTCCGCCGATATGGTTCTGTCAGTGAAGCTTTATCCAGGATTGGAGCCGAGAAAAAAGAATTGACCGGAAGGGAAGAATCGATTGAATCGGGCAGAAATATAATGATGAGCACACCAATTTTCATATGGATGCTTAAATGGACAAGAGGTATTCCTCTTGACCCTGAAATATTTGATGAGCTGCTTGATCCTTTAAAAATCATCACAATATCAGACCTTGATAAAAAAATAAATGAGATCAGCCGCGAATCCGGATGGAACTGCAAAGTGTCCCTTTTCTGCATGGATGATATTAATCCAACCACTGCCACAGTTTCCATAGCTGGAGATAATGAATTATACAGGGAGTTCGTGGCACAACTTGTTGTAATGTTCCTCGCTCTTAACAAGGGTCTTGATATCGACCTGGTGCACAGGAGAGCCACCACAGTTCGTATTGATTTAAAGTCCAGGGAAAAAGGTGCAGCACCGCTTGCTGCAAGGAAACATTTCGGTTATTTAAAAGACACAATGAATGAGTTCAAATCGAAGGAAGATTTCTGGAGAGCTCTCATCGATGTATATAGTTCTGTGAATTATAATATGGTATCGCTTTATAGAGGCCATTACGAAGAGCTTCTTTCCGGCAATACGCCCATCGACGCAGGGATGTTCGAATCAATATCGAAAAAACACATAGCGAATATTCCACATCCTGATTTCTTAAAACTGCTAAAGAAAGTGGATGAAGCCCTGATGTTCATAGACAAGATAGAGATAATGGATAACGGCATTAATGTATATCACAATTATAAGAACGAAATGGCAATCCAGAAAATCAGGGATTATTATTTATCGCTTCTAAAGGCAAACGGGCACGATTATGAAGCGAAATATTCCACAAGCCTGATAGTTTTTAATCATGTATGCTGCAAGGGTTAGATTACAACTACCTTTTTGACAAAATCCCTGCATACGGAAATAAATTCTGAAGGGTCAACAGAAGGGAAAGTATCTATCATGCACATATCGCATTCTTTTACCACGCTTTGAAGTTTCCTGATATCCCCGTGATAGACCATGATTTTTGCATTACCTTCTGCAGTTGCAATGTGAACAGGCTCATCCCCGATAAGTTTTTCATAATTCTGTAATTCAAAATCAATTTTTACGCCGAGGATTTTTGAATTTACTTTAATATTAAGGATAGCATTCTTTAGCGCAGGAAGCCATGCGTCGTTAAGGATGACTTTTTTAGCGCCGCCGAGAACGCTCAAAAGCCCAAGCGTCCCAGGACCGCAAAATCCATCGACTATAAAAGTTCCATCAAGTTCCCCTTTAATGTATAACTCTTCCATTTTCCCGATTTTTGTGTTATTGAACTCGATGTGTATCATTGACTGGTTTTTATAAATACAGAGTTCGCCGAAGGATGAAGATATTACATCACATCGCATATCGCATCCGGCAAGCAGCTCATAGGTATGGGGACTGCTGTCAGTATCCAGTATTCCAACGCTCCTGGATTGCAGGCCTTTTCTTTTAATTACTCCTTTTATCTCAGGTACTTTTTCGACTATTTCCCTTGCCAATTCTTCCGTAATCGAATCCATTATAAGGACAAGGCTTTTCCTGCCAAGCCTTGGAGGATATGGTATCATGTACCCGAAAGCAATGAGTGGGGTCCCAACTTCACGAAGCGCGGCATCTTCGGGGAATAATCCCGTCCTTTTCAATATTGCCAGGACATTCCCGATAACGAAATCAAGATGCCTCCTGCCGCATTTGCTGCAGCGCCCGGAACCGGAATCCAGAATCTCCAAAAACTGGGCATTTTTATCAAATCCGGGGTCGGGAGGACATGAGCCGCACGCCATATACATTCCGAATATCTCATCCAGTACTTTTTCTGCGGGTTGTATGCAATCCCCGTTGCATGTTGGACATTTCATAAGGTTTATTTTTTGATTTATGCTAAATATCTGTCGATTATTATTGGTTTCTTGAAGAACCTGCAAGCTCTTTCAGGTAAGATTTCTTATTTGCACAGGTCTTTAATACATTATACCAGTTATAAACAAATAATACAAGAGCTACAAGCCCCAGAAATTCAAAAAGTTCTAAAAACACAATAATATTGGGGATTGCGGTTCCTTCAAAAAGTTCATGAACCAGTGGAAGAAAACTGAACAAGAAAATATAAACGCAGTTCTTTTTGAAAAAGGATTCATCGATAATCGATTTTAACATCAATTCTTTTTTGTCAATATCTTTCCATGAAAACCATATCTGGACAAACAAAAAAATAAGTACCAAATATAAAGCGAATATTGAAAATTCAATGTATTTATAAATTGTATATTCATTTATCATCTATCATCATGACAATCTTAAGGTTTAACGATGATAAATGTTTCGTTATCAAATCTTTTTAAGAATTGCCCCTAAATCCGATATAAATAGTTCAAGGACATCTTCCCTGAGGTGAGGCATTATTATCAACCTCATAGCCCTCGGGGAGCGTGTTATGGAAGTCGTCCATCCTTTCGCCCGAAGCTGTTTCCTGACCTCATCAAGTTCAGGCACATCCAGTGCCACGATGTTCATTACCGGGTCAATTAAAGGTTCCACACCCAGCTCCTTTGCCCCTTCAACAAGCCTGCATGTCATTTTCATACATCTTCCCACGATTTCCCTGTATCCTTCCATGCCAAGATGCATCATGATGGCGTAAGCGGCTGCTACTGCCCCGCCGCTGCGCGTACCTGTCAGCGAGTGCTGTTTCCTTATAGTAAGGTAAGGCGTATCGATTTCAAGAGGCAGCAGGCAGGCTTCCTCCCTGAAAAGCAAACCTCCGGCAGGAATCGTGGACATACCCATCTTATGAGGGTCGGCTGTTATCGAGGTCACTCCTTTTACAGAAAAATCAAAATCGTATTTCCTGCCAAGGAAAGGTATTACAAACCCTCCGAAGGCGGCATCCACATGCAAGAAGAGATTATTGGAAAGGGCAAGTTCTGCAAGTTTATCTACCGGGTCTATCTGGCCGAATTCCGTTGAGCCTGCAATCCCCACAAGCGCTATCGTATTATCATCAATAAGAGCCTCTGCGGATTCCATATCAACTTTAAATTCGCTATCCAACGCTGCTTTTCTTATCTCTATCCTGAGAAGATCGGCAATCTTATCGAAGGAGAAATGCGCCGAGGCCGGGACGACCACATTCGGATGCTCTTTATTGCACAGGTTCCTTGCAGTCCGCAGTGCCTGGATATTGGATTCGGTGCCCCCGGTGGTGATGTAACCGCAGGCGTTCTTGTCGCCCAGCATTTCTCCCATCATTTTTATGACTTTTTCTTCAAGTTCCTTTGTTCCCTGGAACAGGCCAAAATCGCCCATATTCGATTCGATGAATTGCATATGGGCTTTTACGGCTACCGGGTGCGGTCTTGTACACATGGCTGAGAGCACTTTCTCATATGTTGTGTCTTTTCGCATTGCATTGGAAAGCAATGCCATTACCTTATGTTCCGGACACCCTTTCTGGTTCATGTGCTAAACATCAAAATATACGTTAATAAAGGGTTCGGATTTCAATCATGCATCCTGGATGAAATCATCCGGAAAGATGGGGATTGTCATATTCAATAAATTCATAGAAATGATTCGCATGCTCATGCAAGTAATGCTTATATACGTGTAATATATACGTAAAAGATATATATCATTACGTGTAATTAACACGTATGGCAGAAAAACAAAAATTGACATTAAGCGTAGAAAAGGAACTTGTAGAGAAGGCCAAAAAGCTGGGCGTAAACATTTCTGAAATTACTGAAAATGTATTAAGACATATCTCAGAGACGGAAATCAAAGAAGTGGTAACCAAAGAAGAGATTAACGCAGCATATGAAAAATTATTTAATACAATGCTTCCAGCAATGGAAAAATTTGGTGCTTCTGTTGAGGTTGGTAAAGTATGGTTCGATGAAAACCACAGCTTTACGGTAAAATTGCTAAACAACGGTGAACTTTGGATTCCAGATATAGAACAAACAACAAAAATTGAAGGGGTTTCTGTAGACTCTCCCAAAAAAATACTTTCCAATTTTATAGAATCCCTTGTCAACGCTTCTGAAAAAAACAAAGAAAAACTAAAAGAACTTGAAATTTTTCGTAAGATTATTGAAGCTTTAACCGAAACAAGTGTATCAAAAAAATAACAAGGATAAAAAATGAATGATTTAATCTTCATACAATATGCTTTTTATTTACTTGGCGTTTTTGCAGGCACAATCCAAAAATTCAGTGATTCTGTAATTTTTCACGACGAGAACCAAAACAATCTGGTAACAAATCAACCGCCATAAATCGCTTCCACATAAAACCAAGTCATTTATCAAGTAAAAAGGCA
>CABMII010000014.1 GCA_902386255.1 uncultured archaeon | reverse complement strand
TTTTATTATCCCCTCTATATTTTTAGATGGGATAATATCATAATTATATTTTACGGTTGATTTATGGAGTCTATGGCTGAATATGATCTTTTGTTCGGAAGTCAGGGTATTCGGAAGTACTGACATCGGTTCTGTTAAGTCTGTTAGTGGTAAAAGGGATTTTAAGTGTCGAGTGATAGAACCAGTAAAATCTTGTGGATGGAGGGTACAACACAGTGGACGGTAATTACTGGTCATTCAGTTTTTTTAGAATTTTTTTGATGCATCGGCTTAAATTATGTTTTACATCATATTCCCAGATGCGTACAACAGCCCACCCCTCTGTTTTTAGTTCTCGGTTGACCTTGCGGTCTCGTTTTTTATTTCGTGCAATTTTTTCTTCCCAATATTCAACATTTGTCTTGGGTTTTATAAACCGCTTTGGATTGGCATGCCAAAAATCTGAATCTATAAAAACAGCAATCTTTTTTTCTGGAAAAACAATATCAGGCTTGCCGATAATTGAATTGTCATAGCTGATAAATTTAAGCCCCTTTTTTCCCAATTCCTCCATTACAATGCGCTCCGCCTTCGTGCCTGTAGAGCGTATCCTTTGCATGTTTTTCCTGCGCTGCTCAGGGGTTAAATTATCAGCCATTTGCTTTCTTGGAGAAATCCATATAATAATTCTCGTCGTCTATTTTATAAAAATCCACATACGTGCGACCATACCGTAGTAAATGCTCTTTTTTAACGAACGCTCCAGACGGCAAACCGAGCCTTCTTCTAAAATATAAGCCCATAATGCTGTTATTATCAGGTGTTTGTATACCTTTGCCGTTTTGTTGCGCTCTGGTGCAAAGTAAAACCTTGTTATCGTCTGTATGTACTGTAAAGTGGATTCCTATTGCTGGGAAGAAGCCAGACTTATAAACTTTTGAAGGTATCCTTATATAAGCCTGATTCGGCTCCCTGCTTAATTCAGGTCTTTGACCCCAGTTCAAACCTGAACGTTCATTGCCTCTGGCGCCAAATAGTTCTAACCGAGCGTGCGGCAAACCCTGTAGAACAAAATCTTCAGGAACATTATCTTCAGTTATTATTTTCTGTCTCAGAAGGCGCCTGTAAGTCTGGTCGTTATATATCCTTACAATGTTTTCAGCATCTATATGGGTGCAGTAAATCGTATCATTATTCAAGCTTTCAAAATACCTAAAGCAGTCTTCAGGCAGGCATTCGACCATCAGCTCACGCTGGTTACTGAAAAATGCTGTCTGTGTGTAGTTTGCAGAGCCTGCAAACCCGACCACAGGTTCATCGTCTTTAAACCAAGCATAAATTTTTGAGTGGACTGGGGGAATGTTAATAACATAACTGCATTTAAAAGCCCTCGGAAAATCCGTTTCCGCCATCTGCTGAAACCCACGATGGTTGCTTTCCGATAAGCCGTCCTTAGCGCACATGCCTAAAATCAGTTCAACATTAACTTTAGCGTTAAGAGCCTTCAAAGCAGTCAAATGATGAAACGCCATCGCTGAAGTTGCATAACCCGATACTACAAAAAGCTTGTTGCAGCCCCTCTCTACTGGTTCTATAAGGATGCTGTTGAACAAATCGTCAGTCAGCATAACAGCTACATAATTCTTCAACAGCTATAAGCGTATCTGTTTGCTCCCTCAACAGCCTCGTTTGGATACTGTTATGTAGCAACGGTTCAAAATTCGGCGTGGTGCATTTATACGTTATTCCTGCAAATGTTTTCAATATCGCCTCAAAAATAATTTGAGCGCCTTTAGGCGGCACAGCCATTCCAACCTGCCTTCTAACGCTTTCTTTAGAGCCGAGAAAAACATAAGAATCCGGGAACGTCTGTAGCCTCGCCCTTTCTCTGTTGGTCAGTGCCCTGTTTTCTTTCCAATGGTAAACGTGGGTACCGCCGCCCCCGCTTCCTGTAATCGTATAGGCTGGCTTATCAGGGTTCAACCGCTTGTATATCGTGCTTATTTTAGCGCCATTTACTTTGAGTCTCAGGTGATCAGGTAAATCCGCTGTAAAGACATTTTCGCCAGGCTTGATGTATTTAAGCCTCTCTACAACCTGCTCGGATTGTTTGGTAAGTTCTTGGTTGGGGGCATCATCAGGTATGGGGGGGTTCTCCAATGCCTCTCTGCATGTAGTCTGTGCATCACTAAAGAAGTCTGGCACTTTAAAAACACAGTCTATATCTTTTCTTATCCCAACTATAATTATACGGTGCCTTGCCTGTGGGATGCCGTAGCGTTCGAATTTATAGAGACTCGGCACTACGTTATATCCTGCATCAAACATTTTTTGCAGAATGGTTTTAAAAGCATCCCCCTCATTTGCATTTCTCAATCCTGCAACATTTTCAGCAAGGAACCATATCGGCTTAAAATGCTTCAGCGCCGTTATGCCATATGAATAAAGAGAACCAAAGACACCATTGACCCCCTTTTTCTCCCCAACAATGCTAAAATCGTTGCAGGGAAAGCCGAAAGCAAGGGCGTCAATTGCAGGCAGTTTTGCCATGTCGAGCTTATTGACGTCACGGCAGATGATTGTCTCAGGCTCTTCAGGGCAGATGTTGCGGCGGTAGGTCTCGCAGGCGTCTTTGTCATAATCATTAGCCCAGACTGGGGTGATATAGTAACCTTCTCCGTTTTTGACTACTTTTGACGAGACAGCCCCCAGTGCCAATCCGCCAGCACCACAATACAGCTCTCCCAGCCTGAAGTTCATGCCTCACTCCATGTATTTGCACTATGAAGATAAAAGCTTTGTGGGGTGAAAGTAATCATCACACCACCCCCATTGTTTCTTGGGGATATAGCAATTTTGCTCATGTTTATTCTACATTAGCCACAGGTTCAAGCAAAAACACCTTAACTTTACCACTCGATGCTTAACACCATTTTTTACCACTCACATACATGACAGAATCTTATACATCCATTATAGTAATATTCGTTCTTGCTCAAAATATATTATAATTTAATTATAATATTCTTCAACCGTAATGTTTATATAGAATTACAAACACTGAGAATTGCTCGTACAAGCGTTATTTGTACAGATTATACATAGTAAAATTTTAACGGAGGCTTATTATGGCAGGACAATTAGGAGGACAGCCCATCTTTATTTTAAGAGAAGGCAGTCAGAGAACAAAAGGAAGAGAAGCACAGAATAATAATATCATGGCTGCAAAAGCAGTTGCGTCAGCAGTCAGGACTACCTTGGTGCCAAAAGGCATGTATAAAATGCTTGTGGACTCGCTCGGGGATATCGTAATCACAAACGACGGGGCAACCATTCTTAAGGAAATGGATATCGAACACCCGGCAGCTAAGATGATTGTCGAGGTCGCAAAGACCCAGGACGACGAGGTCGGGGACGGCACAACCACGGCAGCAGTTCTTGCAGGCGAATTCCTGAAGAATGCAGAGGAACTCCTGGAACAGGGAGTACATCCCACAGTTATCGCAAGCGGGTACAGGCTTGCATCGATAAAAGCAAAGGAAATCCTCCAGACCCTCGCAAAACGTGTAACGGTGGATGACAAGGATTTATTATTGAAAATCGCGGCAACAGCAATAACAGGAAAGGGCGCCGAAGCATCCAAGGATGTGTTTGCAAACTTGTCGGTAAATGCTGTCATGTCAGTGGTTGATACTGAAAATGGCAAAAAGACTGTGGATGTCGAGGATATAAAAGTCGAAAAGAAAGTTGGCGGCAGTGTTGAAGATTCACTGTTGATTGAGGGCATGGTAATAGATAAGGAAAGAGTCCATACCAACATGCCAAAGAAGGTAACTGATGCAAAGATTCTTCTCATCAATGAGGCCCTTGAGATCAAAAAGACAGAAGTGGATGCAGAGATCTCAATAAAATCACCTGACCAGCTCCAGTTATTCCTTGACCAGGAAGAACAGATGATACACGACATGGTCAACAAAGTGATTGATAGCGGTGCAAATGTTGTTTTTGTGCAGAAGGGAATTGATGATATTGCACAGCATTATCTTGCAAAAGCCGGCATTTATGCGGCAAGGCGTGTAAAGAAGAGCGACATGGATAAACTCGCACGCGCAACCGGTGCAAAGGTACTTACAAGCCTAAAGGAGATTAACGATTCCGACCTTGGAAAGGCTGGACTCGTTGAAGAAAAGAAGATTGGCGATGAGGCAATGACATATGTAACAGAATGCCATAACCCCAAAGCTGTCTCTATAATCCTGCGCGGAGGAACTGAGCATGTCGTGGATGAGGCAGAGCGCGCACTCCATGATGCGCTGCGCGTTGTCGGCGTTGCAATCGAAGATGAGACTCTCGTAGCTGGCGGAGGTTCGCCTGAAGTTGAACTGGCTATGCGCCTGCGCGAATACTCAAGCACTTTGAAAGGTAGGGAACAGCTGGCAGTCGCCAAGTTTGCCGAAGCGCTTGAAATCATCCCCAGAACGCTTGCAGAGAATGCAGGTCTTGACCCGATTAACATGCTTGTGGAGATGCGAAGCCAGCATGAGAAAGGCAACAAGACTGCCGGACTGAACGTATTCTCAGGTAAGGTCGTGGACATGTGGAAGGAAGGCGTAGTTGAACCGCTTCGTGTAAAGACCCAGGCAATCAGCTCGGGCACTGAAGCAGCCACAATGATCCTGCGCATCGATGATGTGCTCTCAAGCAAATCAGCGCCAGGCGGAGGAATGCCACCAGGTGGAGGAATGCCCCCGGGAATGGGCGGAATGGAAGGAATGGATTAAAGCGCCAGAGTTGCGCCTCTGGAGGGCGCACACACGTATGCCCTGCAGGGCATACGTGGATTTTTCTAAGGGTTTTGGAATTATTGATGGATATTCTTGATACTTCAAAACATACAAAAGAAGAATCTGCCAGGATTCTCTCAAAAGAACTGCAAGAGCATCCTATTTTAATGCTGACAGGCCCTCAGGGAGGAGGAAAAACCACTCTTGCGATTAAACTCCTTTCAAAGAATGTCGGGGCTTATCTTGAAGGCAGGGCGCGCTCGGCCCAGCCGGTTGTCCTGATCAGGAAAGATCTTGTTGAAAAAATGAAAG
Source organism: uncultured archaeon (assembly GCA_902386255.1). Lineage (GTDB taxonomy): Archaea > Halobacteriota > Methanosarcinia > Methanosarcinales > Methanoperedenaceae > Methanoperedens. Next base: position 6,311 of record CABMII010000014.1, on the reverse strand, counting down.
GAGAGCTTTTCGAAAAAAGAAAGCTTCCTATCTTTGAAGGCGATGAGCCCGTTTATGTTGATGTTTCTGTTTATGACCAGATCAAATTGCTTGTTGAGAATATCTTTGACGTGATGGAACTCGGGGAACCTGAACTCATCAGGCAGATTACCATATTGACAAAGAAAATGGGAGTTGTTCCCAAAGCGATAGAACTTGTTGCAAGTGACGAGGAGCTTGTCAAGAGAAGGCTTGCAAGGCATCTTGACGCAAAGGAACGTCTATCCACACTCATCGAAAAAGAGAAAAAGTATGGTATAGAGTCAAACCTCTGGGGTATCCAGGGAGCAAAAATCACTGATATAGTGAATCGTGAAGGAGTGGCGGATTACGATGAAGACCAGATTTCAAGGACTATAAAGGATTTTGACCGGATTATCCCCACTAAAGGCATGACACTTGAAGACTGCCTGAAAAAGATGATAGAAATTTCAAATAATGAGAATAATGAAAGCGGTTTTCTTGTAGAGCACACCGGTGAAGGTGAAAAAATAATAAGCGACCTTGTAGTTGGAAAAGGTGCAAATTCCCTTATCGGCGTAACGCTTCTTGAAATATATGTGGGTTTTCGCCAGAACAGGTCTCTATATCGCGCTTATAAACATGCAAAGGAAGGAAAACTTGAGGTCATTCATTCATACACCCCAACTCTCCAGGAACTGGCATACATGGCGAATCCCTGGAATCCGCCATTAACTACTGAAATCCCGATAATGTCCTCTGCCGATGTTGCGGCTGCAGAGCGATTCGATATCACGGTGTCTGTGGTTGAGCCGGACGGCAAAGTGGAGTCGTCAAATAAAAAGAGAAAATTAGAACTGCAAGAGATTGTTTCCGGGATAATCGCGGCAGAAGAATAAGATTCAGGGCTGCATCTGGAAAGGAACCAGTGTAAAGCAAAGAAGTCCCATAATAAAAGCAAAAATTCCTAACGCTATTCTTCCATTTCCAAGCGGCACTTCATCATCGAGTGGTTTGGGGTGACCGGCGGCAGCAAAAAATGAAAGGAATAGTCCCCACAATACCCATAAAAACCCGTCGCGGTTCTGGAAATAAGTAAGGTAAAACCCAAGCGAGATTAATAAGAACGGCATAACCGTTGATACATACCTGGCTTTTTCACCGAGCATTGCGCGAAGTACATGGCCGCCGTCAAGCTGGCCTGCAGGGATTAGATTCAAAGCGGTCACGAACATCCCAACCCAGCCTGCAAATGCAATCGGATACGAAATCAACGCCGTATTCAACGGGATAAAACGAGTTATAAATTCAAATAAGATTGGACTGGATAGTTGAATATGAAAAAAGTCTGAGTTTTGAGTGACAGGAGGCTGGAGAAGACCTATGATTGTGACCGCTATCGAGACAAAAAGCCCTATTAACGGACCGGAAATCCCGACATCGAACAGGGCTTTACGGTTGGGTATCGGTCCGCGGTGCTTGATTACAGCGCCCATCGTGCCTATTATGTTCGGGAACGGGATAAAATAAGGCAGTGATGCGCGCATGCCGTGCTTTTTCGCCGTGATATAGTGCCCGGCCTCATGCGCCCCAAGTATGGTCATTATTGCAACAGTGAAAGGGATGCCCTTTAATACATCCGAAGGATTGTTTACCGGATTGGCTGCAAAAAGGAACGACCCCACGACCATAGTGGTAATAACGGTAGCAATTGCGAGAACAACATTAATCCATCGCCGCTCATTTGTCGGCGTAATTGGCGAGGCTATCAGGATGTGCTCGCCCAGCTCATACTTAAACGTGAACTGGTAACCTTTTTCAGAAAAAGTTTGCCATAACTTTTGATAGATTAACCCGGGGTCTTCTTTCGGGACTCCAAAGAAATAGATATTGCCGTTCTCATGCTGGATATCATATATGGAGAAAAACTGGTTGACTTTTCCTGCCAGTTCTTCATCTACCTGGGACTTATGAAAGGGATTATTCATTTCTGTTGTTCTAAATACTACCTGCCATTAATTACTTCTCAAGAGGGATAAATTTTGTCCCATAATATATCATTCCCCTGTCGCTTTCTTCACCGAGTTTCCTGAATGCGGATTTTACCTTCATGCCAATATGAACCTCTGAAGGGTCGCATATAACCTGTGAAGTGAGCCTTGGGCCTTCATCCAGTTTAATTATGGCAAGTATGTACGGTGTAAGCATGGAATAATCTTTTGCTGCGCTGTGCACTATCGTAAAGGTCACTACCTCTCCTGTGCCTTTGTATTTGAACGGAACAATCACACCGTTCCTTCTGCATTTGGGGCACATGTTCCTCGGCGGATAATAAAAACCGCCGCATTTTTCGCATCGCGTTCCGATGAGATTGTACAGGTTTTTTAGCCTTCTCCAGAATCTTGGAACCGACATTATCTATCCCTCCCGAATATATGGACTACAGCAGTGCCGCCCGATCCTCCCACATTATGGGTCAGGCCTATCTCGGCGCCCTCTATCTGCCGCTTGCCCGCTTCGCCCCTCAACTGGAGTGTAATTTCCACAGCCTGTTTGACCCCGGTAGCCCCGACTGGATGGCCGCATGCTTTTAACCCGCCGGATGGATTTATGGGAATCTTTCCCCCCAATGCTGTCATGCCGGATTCTGTTGCCGCTCCCCCTTCACCTTTCTTCACAAAACCAAGGTCTTCTATAGCGCATATCTCTGCTATGGTGAAACAGTCATGCACTTCTGCAAAGTCGATATCTTTCGGGGTGGTTTTTGCCATCTTGTAAGCCCTGTTCGCCGCAGCTACGGTTGCGTCAAGGGTAGTAATATCAGGCCTGTCATGAAGCGAGAGGGTGCCGCTTGCCTGTGCAGATGCTTTTACATATACAGGCGTATCTGTAAACTTATGGGCTATCTCAGCCGGGGCAAGAACCACGGCAGATGCGCCATCCGTAATCGGCGAGCAGTCAAATACCCGCAGCGGGTCTGCCACCATGACAGAATTCAGGACTGTTTCTATCGATATTTCATTTTGGAACTGGGCTTTCGGGTTCATGGTGCCGTTGTGATGGTTTTTGACAGCAACAGCAGCTAATTGTTCCTGTTTTGTCCCGTATTTATGCATGTGCAGCCTGGCTATCATGGCATAAAGGCCCGGGAATGTGGCGCCCATTATTCCTTCCCATTCCCTGTCCGCTGCGGCTGCAAGAGCATCTGTTGTCGTCTCGACGCCCACATCGGTCATTTTCTCTGCTCCTCCGGCTATTACAATATCGTGGTAACCCGATGCCACTGCGATTATCCCCTGCCTGAGCGCAAGACCGCCTGACGCGCATGCCGCTTCCACGCGTGTTGAAGGGATATGCAGGCTTGCCAGTCCCGAATAATCGGCAATCAGGGAGCCCAGATGTTCCTGCTCTATAAACCTGCCGCCGCTCATGTTACCCACGTAAAGAGCATCGATTTTCCCGCCCTGCACATTTGCGTCTTCTATTGCGCTCACTCCCGCTTCTACAAAAAGTTCCCTGAATGATTTATCCCATAATTCGCCGAATTCCGTGCATCCGACTCCGATAATTGCAACATCTCTCATGTAATCACCTTATAATTTGATTTTTCCTTTGTGTCTCGCATAGGTCGCATAATTTATATACACAGGATTTGCCAGTAATTTTTCAACACTTGGCGCCCCATTGCGTATTTCTTCAATTTTATCAGTCACTTCAAAGCTGAAAGCGTCGCTTCCCGCGCCTGAACCGAACGATGTCATGAATATCCTGTCATCCGGTTTGGCAATATCAAGGGTCGCAGCCAGCCCCATCATGCATGAGCCTGAATACGTGTTGCCGAGGCGCGGTACTACAAGACCCGGTTTAATCTGCTCATTTGTGAAACCAAGCATTTTCGCCACACGCGTCGGGAATTTACCGTTTGGCTGGTGGAATACGGCATAATCGTAATCAGAGGGTTTTGTGCCCATCCTTTTCATGAGACCCTGCGCCGCTGACGTGACATGTTTAAAATATCCGGGCTCGCCTGTGAACCTCCCGCCGTGTTCAGGATACGGCATTCCCTCTCTTCTCCAGAAATCAGGAGTATCCGTGGTGAATGAATATGTGGATTCGATTTTTGCAACCTGGTTCTTTTTTCCTATGATGTATGCGACTCCGCCCGCTGCGGCTGTATATTCAAGCGCGTCGCCCGGCGCTCCCTGTGAAACATCGGAGCCAATCGCCATACCGAGCTCTATCATGTCAGAATCTACCATGCCCATACACGTCTGGATGGCAGCCGTGCCTGCCTTGCATGCGAACTCAAAATCTGCCAGTGTCAGGTCGGGGGTCGCTCCCACTGCCTCGGCCACAACCGTGCTTGAGGGTTTTACGGCATAGGGGTGGCTTTCCGACCCGGTATATAAAGCCTCGATTTTTTCAGGGTTTATCCCGGCGCGATTGATCGCATTACGTGCAGCCTCCACTGCGATGGTGATCGTATCCTCATCCATGTCGGGCACTGATTTTTCATAAACCATCAGCCCGTCAATTATACTGTTTGCATTTGCACCCCATACTTTAGCTATCTCTTCAACCTTAATCCTGTAACGGGGTATGTAAACACCATATGAAACAATTCCAACACTCATTTTTCCACCTCAGTTTGTATTTTAAAATAGGATATTAATGTTTTAAATCGTGCGATTGAACCGCACGAATCAGGTCTGTCATTGGCATGACCGTAGCGATAAGCGGTATGTGTTCGATTTCTGCTATTTTTGTTGCTATCCTGTCAACCTGTGATGCCGGAATCCCGTGGATTACAACAAGGGCAGGTTTCAGATTGGTCACCCTCAGGGCTACCATTGGCGATCTTCCTGTGGAAACCTCGGTATATATCATCGCTCTTTCCGAACTCCAGCCGTACAGCTTCTGGAACTCATTGTAGGAAAGCTGGAGTATTGCCCGCAGGCTATTGATGATTGTGTATCCGTACAGCGGTTTTATAAATTCGCTGCCGGGACTGTACACCACTTCCCCGTTCACAAGTTTTGTTATGTCTTCCACGGTGATGGGCGAAAGGTATTCATGAATATCATAAATTGCATCAGCGCTGAAACCTCCCCGTAACATCCCTTCATAGGAACGGATTTTTGCTCCTCCCTTTGCGGCGTCCATTTCGATGACCGCCTCAACAATCTTGCTCACTATGAAGATACCAGGCGATTTTCTCCTGCCGCTTTCGTAATCACTAATTACGGAAGGAGATACTTTAAGGTATGAGGCAAGGTCGGTTTGTGAAATCTCAAAATTAGCGCGCCATTTTTTTAATGTTTCTCCGGGATTATCTGATAGTGTAATCTCACCTGCCATTTTTTCTGCAAGTTTTTTTCTCAAATCCTGGTCTGAACCATTGAGAGGGGGATTATTGATGCTAGAAGTAAGAGAGACAGGCGACGAAGCTACGGCTGCTTTTTCGGTCATGTTAAAGCGAGGTAACGATTTAAAGGCATATAAAACTAACGAAGGAGGCTTCGTCAAATAACGAAGTGTTCTTTGAGATGCTTATAGTGCTTCTATAGCCGTGGACAATCCTTCCTCGTAATATTTCAAATCATATTGAACACCATCGCCCCACAAACGTTATATGCAATTGATAGGTAGTGAATAAAGGAGAGTTCAGGCTTATGAATGGTTTGGAAATAAAAAGAAGAATCAAAAGTGCTTTGAGTGAAGTCCTCAATAATGATAAATATTTACTGCAAAAAGATATTCATGAAAGAACGATTGCTCATAAGTTGGCAACTTATTTGCAATCTAAATTTAAAGATTACCATGTGGATGTTGAGTACAATGGAAATATACTCCGAGAGGATGGTAAGAAAAGAATTAAAGCACTTAAATCTGAGCTTCGAGCCCTCGGACGACTAAGAGGCGAAGAACAAAATATTGAAGAAGAAACAATTGAGCGGGATGTCTACCCAGATATTATTATCCACAAAAGAGGTACCCCAGAAAACTTATGCATTATTGAAATTAAAAAATCGACAAGTAAAGAATCATGTGATTATGATAAGTTGAAGCTTAAATATTATACTTCCAGAGATACTATAACTGAAATTGACCCCGAAAATTATTTGAAATACGAATTAGGAATTTTTATCAAATTTTCTACTAAAATCCCTAAACCAACCTATAATTTAAACTTGACTTCGCCAGTTAACCTATAAAGGAATATTACATTCATAAGTTTTGACCAAAAACTATGAATAAAAATGTAACATTCCCTATAGGCAATATTGTAATGCTCGATAGAATAAAAAAAG